>NZGN01000057.1:0-12395 GCA_002691045.1 Marinovum sp. | reverse complement strand
ATCATAATCAGCCTCAATTCAATATTACTTTTACCTCAATTCGTGGAATCTATTTAATTCTTCGAAGGGGTGTTTTAGGTTTTACCGAGGGCTTCATACAAGGTTACTGGATAACTGATAACTTACAAAAAACCATGATCTTTCTAGCAAATAACTTAAGTAATGTTGAGAGCATCCAAAAGGGAAACTCTCGAAAATTTGTCACAAAATTCCAGCATTGGTTAAGAGAGAACACACTTTCACGCAGCAAAAAAAATATTCATGCACACTATGACTTAGGCAATGCTTTTTATGAATTATGGCTCGATCCTAGCATGACTTATTCTTCAGCTTTATTCCAAAACCTTGAAGAAGAACACCTCGAATCTGCTCAGAAAAATAAATATCAAAAAATAATTGAGAGCCTTAATCTTAAGTCTGGAGATAACATCTTGGAGATAGGTTGTGGATGGGGCGGCTTTATTGAGCATGCTTCTAAGTTAGGGATCAATGTTACCGGCTTGACTATTTCAAAAGAGCAATTTGAGTACGCAACATCAAGAATTACTAACTTAAGCGGTACACAAAAAATTCTTTACGAAGACTATCGAGTACATGAAGGTTTATATGATGCAGTTGTCTCAATTGAAATGCTTGAAGCAGTTGGTTCAAAGTATTGGAATGAATACTTTAATTCGATCAAGAGATTTTTAAAGCCTGGATCATCAGCTCTTGTTCAAGTTATTACTATGCATGACGATTATTTCAAGACTTACAATGTTGATCCAGATTTTATTCAAACCTATATATTTCCTGGTGGAGAACTTATTTCTGATGAGGCATTTTTCAATTGTGCTTCAAGCATATCCCTTGAGTGCAAAAAAGTAAGAAGTTTTGGTGATTCCTATGCAAAAACCTTAGAGCTTTGGAATGAGCAATTCCAAAAGCGATGGGAGAGTGTTAAAGAATTGGGTTTTGATATTAAATTTAAACGAACATGGGAAATGTATTACGCTTATTGTATCGGAGGTTTTCTAAGCGACAGGTTGGATGTTACTCAATTTAAATTAACTTGCAATGATTAAGATTGGAATCTATTTAGCAGAGAAAGGCTTGGTCCCTGATTTTATTTTGAATTTCTTTATTCAAAGGATCAGTCTGGCTCGAGTGAATTCTGTTTCAATTAAAAATGAAAAAATAATGGTGATTAATAACCTTAAATCAGGACCTATTGCAGAGAGAACATCTGATGCAAATGATCAACATTATGAGGTGCCTCCTGCGTTTTTTGAATTGGTTCTTGGAAAGCATATGAAGTATTCATGTTCTCAGTTCGACTCTAAGAATGATGATCTAGATAAAGCCGAAGAAAGTATGTTACAACTTTACATAGATCGTGCAGGCATTCAGGCAAATCAAAGCATTCTTGATTTAGGGTGTGGCTGGGGAAGCTTTTCTTTATTTGCAGCTGCAAAATTCCCATCATCAAAATTTACAGCAGTGAGTAATTCAAAAGATCAAATTAATTTTATCAATAATCAAGCTGCACTCAGAGGCTTGGAAAATTTAACTGCAGTCCAACAAAACATCAATGAGATGTATTTCAGTGAAACTTTTGACAAAGTTGTCTCAATAGAAATGTTTGAGCATATGAGAAATTATGAGTTACTGCTTAGTAAAGTCTCTGATTTTCTTAATCCAGATGGCGAACTATTTGTTCACATTTTCTGTCATCGTTTTGCGTGCTACCTTTATGAGGCAAAAAACGACTCTGACTGGATGACAAAAAATTTTTTTGAGGGTGGCATTATGCCTTCAGAAGATATTTTCAGTAATTTTAAAAATCATTTAAAAGTGGTGTCCTCTTGGAGGGTGAACGGCTCACACTATGGACTTACCTCTCAGAAATGGTTAGAGAAACATGATAAAAACAAATCAAAAATAATATCTTTATTTGACCAACACTATGGCAATGGTAAAACTTGGTTTTTTAGATGGAGAATGTTCTTCTTAACATGCGCAAAATTTTTCGCTATTAATGAAGGAAATGATTGGTATGTTTCTCATTATTTATTAAAAAAAAGGCCATAAGGCTAACCTTCAATTTTCTCTATATTCTTGATAAAGCATTTCGACGGTGAATCAAAACCCCATCGATAGGACATAGGAATTATTGCATCGCCTACTGAAAGGTGAGTTCGATTACTCCACGATTGAAATTCTAACTTTTCGGCTGATTCTATATCCCAACAACGTGAACTAAAGTGAATATCAAAATATTTTGAGCCAACCCGTAATACCAATGATTGGTTATCAGCATCCCATCTAAAACTTTGGATATCTGCAATTTTAATTGAAAAGGGTTCAGAAGCTGTTAAGTTCATTAAAAAGCTCATCAATAGTAGTAACTTAACGTTTGAAACTAATTTCATATTAATCAATCATAAACCAAGCAATAAGTTCTATAAAAATAGAATATCTTTTCCCTTACCTGCAAGTAATTTTGTAATAAACTTAATTAATGCGACTAATATCTATATTTCTAAGCTTATTTTTATTGATGAATCTTTCTGCTGACATTGTTGGCGAAGCAGAAGTGACTGACGGTGACACAATAATCATAAATGACATTCGTATAAGGTTTACAGGAAGTGATGCACCCGAGAGTTATTTTTTTGGTAAAACTCAAAAGTGCCTCGATGGAAAAGGGCGTGAGTGGGAATGTGGAAATGCAGCAACGCAAAAACTCAAAGAACTAATTAATAATCAAACAGTCAGATGTACTGATGAGGGTCAAGACAGGTACGGCAGAACTTTAGGTATTTGTTATGTTGGTGAAATGGATTTACAGGCTGAAATGGTTAAGTCCGGAATGGCGGTTGCTTACTTGAGATACTCAGATAGGTACGAGAAAGAACAAAATTATGCCAGAAAAGTTAAAGCTGGAATGTGGGCTGGAGAATTTAAGCAGCCTGAAGTCTGGAGAAGAGAAAATAGGAATTAAGCCTAATTTCTTTTAATCATGTCTTCCGGGATAAAAATATTTTCATATCTTCCAAATCCAAGAGTTTGGAAGTCACTAATTGCTGCAAACCTTTGTGGGACTAACGTTGAAGTTGTCGGTGATCAACCAAAAAACTTACCCAATTGGTTGTGGGACTATGATGCAAGAGAACTTACTGAAGATGATAGAGCTAATTCAGCATTAATTAGAAAAGGAAGAAGGGGCTTTACCAATGATCTTTACAAAACTGATGAGTTTCTTATTGCACATCCTTTTGGAACAGTACCTGCTGCTTTTGATCTGAAAACAAAGTCAGGTATCTTTGAATCCAATACCATCATGCGTGCTGTTGCAAGATCTGGTAAACCAAATAATCTCTATGGAGGCGATGATCATGCCATGGCTTCAAGAATTGATAGTTTTTTAGATGTAAATTTAGTTTTCTCAAGAGAACACCAGGTATATATATTAAGTGTCGAAAAAATGAATGAAGTTTTATACAAGCGAATGAAGTCTGCGTATGAGTTTTATTTAGATGGGATTGAATCAGCATTAAAGGTGAATAAATGTATTGCTGGTGACTTTATCTCTCTTGCTGATATATCTTTCGTTTGTGACGTTGGATATTTTCTTAAAGAAGTTAATCAGAGGGATGTTTTAAAAGCACAAGGATTTGATTTGATCTCAGAAAAATTTAAGGATGAATATCCGCAGTGCGCTGATCATCTAGTTGAGTTGTCTAAACAAGAGGAATTTTCAACAGTTATAACAGGTGGCTTTATAAGCCTTTAAATTTCAATGGAACTATTCACCAAGCAGCACTTTTGCTGCTAACTGAGTATCCATATACTCTTTTAATTCAAGAATCTCATTGTCTTTTATTTTTAGCAAAAAATGATATTTGTTGTTATACGGTTTTCCAGAAACATGCATTGCTGAACCTGCTACCTCGGCTGCAACGTAATCATTTTCAGCAACCATATTCACCACATTAAAAGTGATTCCTTCAGGAAACGAATCAAGAACATTTTTTGCAAAGCCAATAACCTCACTTTTCGATCTTGAACCCCCGATAGCGTTTTCACCTGCTGTCCAAATAACTGATTCATCGTTGTAAAAGTCTAGATATTTATCGGAACCAGAGCTTAAGAGATTAAAAAATTCTTGAACTAATTCTTTGTTTTTTTCTTTTTGCGACATTTTTAATATCTTACATTTAACTTATCACTAAGCCTATTTATAAATAAATTAATAGAGCCCTTCAAATTAAAGAACTTTTACTTTAAAGTAAAATATTAACTAGGAGAGGACTTATGAAAAAAACATTTATAGCGTTTGCTTTAGTTTTTGGTTTCCAGCTAAGTGCTGATGATCATTTGCCAGCAAACTATTCAATGTATCAGACTAACTTTTTATTTAATTGCCCAGTACCTGAAAGATGCTTTGCGGCATTTGATAAATATATGAATTCCCCTGAAGTTGCTAAAGAAAAATTTGAAGTTGATTTTTTTGCAGTCCAACAAAATGGTTGGGATGATTCAACTCATGGTGTTAGCTGGTATTACAAGGATGCTGATCAGTATGCAAAAGCTGGACAAATTTATTCAACTTCAAAAGCTGGAAGAGAATTTAGAAAAACTATGAATGATATTGGTGTGGAAATTATCTCTGACACTTTAACTGTTCATAGTGTTGGAGTCACTTTGAAAGGAAATACTGTAGACAATGGAGTTAGCTTAAGGTGGAGTCTTGAGGTAACTGATCCAGCTAAATTTGTTCCTTTATGGAAAAACTTTAGTAAAAGTCTTGAGAAGTATGAATGGTCTTCGAATGCCTATGGGCTGCAAAGTCATTATCTTGGCAATAATGGAAATGGCATTACCCATGAGGTTTGGGCTGCTTTTAATACCCCACAAGATGCATTGGCATTTTTGTCAGGTATGAATGCTTCAAAAGAATTTGCTGCTTATAGTCCAGAATCAAGGAAGTACAGCAAGTTTAAAAGATCTTATATGGAAGTAAGTCTCAAGATGTACAATCCAGACTAGGATAATTTGAATCATTTTTTTAATAAGGGGCTTAGTGCCCCTTATTTATTTTTAAAAGATGAATTAAGCTTTAAGAATGACTTGGAATAAAAAATACATTGATGTTTTGGGCAAGCAAATAGCTTACGTAGAGATGGGCGAGGGTGACCCAATCATTTTCCAACACGGAAATCCTACGTCCTCTTATCTTTGGAGAAATATCATGCCTCAACTTCAGAGTCTTGGCAGGTGTATTGCAATGGATCTGATTGGTATGGGTGATAGTGAAAAGCTTGAAGATGAAGGGAATATGACTTATTCATATGCTGTTCATAAAAAATTTTTTGACGGATTTTTAGCTGAATTAGGTATTAAAAATAATGCAACCCTTGTAATTCATGACTGGGGGTCTGCATTAGGTTTTAACTGGGCATATGATAATCCTGAAAAAGTAAAAGGTATTTGTTATATGGAAGCTATTGTTAAATCCATGCAGTGGGTGGATTGGAATGAGGATGCTAGAGGAATTTTTCAAGGTTTTAGATCTCCAGCTGGAGAAGATATGATTCTAAAGAAAAACTTGTTTATCGAGGCAGTTCTTCCCGGTTCCATTTTAAGGAAATTATCTGATGAAGAGATGAATGAGTATAGAAGACCTTTTAATAACGAGATTGCCCGTAGACCAACACTTGATTGGCCTAGGCAAATTCCCTTAGAAAATGAGCCTCCAGAAGTATGTAAAATTGTTGAATCATATTCTCAGTGGATGGTTGAAAATGAACTGCCAAAGTTGTTTATCAATGCTGAACCAGGAGCCATCCTAATTGGAAGGCAAAGAGAATTTTGCAGAACTTGGAAAAACCAAAAAGAGGTTACCGTTAAGGGCAGTCATTTTATCCAGGAGGACTCACCGGATGAAATTGGAAATGCAATCTTTGATTGGTTAAAAGGCGTTGATTAATATAAAAAAAATAGGAGTATATTTATGTTAGTTGCTGTTAGAGCTGAAGTTGAAAATGTTGAACGTTGGAGAGAAGGGTTTAAGACCCATGGAGATTTGTTTTCGAAACAAAAAATTTCTATAGCATACCTAGGCGCAACCGATGACAATACAGTCATTGCAGTTGTAGATACATCTGATCTTGAAGAATTTATGAGGATTTTCAATGATCCTGTTACCGCTGAAGCAATGCAGAAAGATGGAATTACTGGCGGCGTGGAAATGTTTGTTTTAGATGATACTTTCAAACCTTAAGAGACCTATGAGACCAGGAGTTAGGCAATGAAAGGAATTCTTCTTTTACTAATTGGATTAAGCTTGTTTTCTCAATCTGAAATTTCGAGTAATCCAAATGACTGGTATGGAGTTACTGATAGGGTAATGGGTGGCAAATCAAATCTTCAAGTTGAATTTGTCGAAGAAACCTTCATATTGCGTGGTAATGTAACTACTCAGAATAACGGTGGTTTTATTAGGCTTGTTCAGGATATTAAGCTCAACGATGATGCATTGAGTGGTATCAGTTTCCTTGCCAAGGGGAATGATGAGGTTTATGAAATACATGCAACGCTTAAGGGGATGAAGGTGCCACCTTGGTCGTACATGAGTTATTCTTTTCAAGTGACAGAGGAGTGGAAAAGGTACGAAATCTACTTTAAAGACCTAAAATCATCAGGTTATTCGGCTAAAAAAATGAAACCTAAAAATATTAACAATATTGCCTTTGCAGGTTACGGAAGAGACTTTGATGTTAATTTAATGGTCAAAGACATTTATATTTTTTAATTAGAATCCAAATACTAATTTACTCAATAATATCTTTGTCCAATTTTTTAGAAGCGTCTTGAATGCCTCCTAGATTTGTTACATTGGTAAAACCATTTTCAATTAGCAAATTTTTAGCTCGTTCTGCTCTTTTGCCAGCCGCACAGTAAGTAAATACAGGTTGATTCTTAAATGCTTGGATTTCACTAAGTCTTTTTTTTAACTCACTAACCGGGATATGTTTTGCATTTTCAATGTAACCATTATTCCATTCATTGTCAGTTCTAACATCTATAATTAAGGATGCTGTTGCAAACAAATCCTGCTGCAAAAAAAGTATTAAGATAAATAAGAAAATTCTTTTCATAGCTTTAAAAATATATGTTCAAATTCCATTATGCAATTTTTAGATCAATTTAGAAATTTTTATCAATCCCTTAATCAATGGCAAGACTTGTTATTTGACTTCCTAGTCCTGGCACCAATTTTGGGATTAATTTTTATTTTTTCTTCTAAAATTGGTTTATTTATGGTCAGGAAAATTTTTAGTATTGATCTTGACTACAAATTATTTAATTCTAAGGTTGCAAACTACCTTTTATTAATTGTTATAGGGTTTGTTCTCTCAATTATTGTTGGCCTTGCTCCTTAATTAGTTCCAGAGGAAAGGGATCACTTCTTAGTATTTCTAAGCACTATATAGAGCATAATTATCAAGAAGACATTACCAATAATATAAGTTGTTAGGCTCATATTTGTAAGCCTTATAGATACATCACTATCATTGCAATAACCAAACCTAAATATGCAAAAACATAAACCAACTGAAAAACTTTAAAATCTTTTTTAATATTTTTTTCTTTATCCATGAATACATATTAACTCACAATCTAAAAAGTAAGTATTATCATATTGGAATGGATAAAAATGATATCTCAAGAATCATTGAAATGGCCTGGGAGGACAGAACTCCTTTTGATGCTATCAAAAAACAATTCGGATTGAATGAAGATGCTCTCAAGAAATTAATGCGAGAGAATATGAAAAGTTCCTCTTATCGTTTATGGAGAAAACGAGTTTATGGAAGAAAAACTAAACATCTTGGAAAAAGAGATTTTTTAGTTGGTAGACACAAATCGTCTGATCAAAATAAACTTTGAGTATAATTTGTCTAGATAGAAAATAATTTTAGGAGTTAATATGTTTAGTCACATTATGGTTGGTGCAAATGACTTAGAGGCATCAAAAAAATTCTATGATGCAGTATTAGGAAAATTAGGTGCGAAACCTGGCGTTTTATCACCAAACTTAACTGGCCAAAAAAGATATCTTTATTTCTTGGGAGGTTCGATGTTTATAATTACAGAACCTATCAATGGTGAGCCTGCTACACATGGAAATGGAAGTACCATCGGCTTTAAAGCAGAGAGTCCTGAAGACGCTGATGCTTGGCATGAAGCAGGCGTAGCAAATGGCGGAACAGCAATTGAAGATCCACCTGGAATTAGAGGCGATACTGGTATGCAATTTTATTTAGCATATTTATTAGATCCAGCAGGTAATAAAGTGTGTGCAATGCATACAGTAAAATAAATGAATTTAATAAATTCACGGATTTAATTTTTCTAAAATATGCCTTTAATATTTTATTAAATTTAAAAAACTATGAGATATTTTTCAATGTTGAGTTTGATTTTACTTCTAGGATGTCAGGCTCGCGAATATGAATTGGTAAATCATCAAGTGCATGGCACTGAAGGCCAAATAGGAGTGGCTATGGGATCATGCATGCAAATGGCAAGCTCTAGCAATAACATAAAGACTCCTGATAAAAAGGGAAGAATTGAAAATCATAGAAGGTCAGACGATTCTTTTATTGAATGTTCGCATAATGAGTTTCAAAAAATAGAACAAAAAAGACTTAGAAAAAAAGAGGTTAAGAAGAATCATTAAAAACAAGCACATGAATAAATCGCTATTATTAATAATTTTTTTACTGGTTTCCTGCCAAGCAAGAGAATATCAACTCCTTAATCATCAAGTTGTCGGAGTGGAGGGTGAGCAAGGAGGAATCATGGGTGCCTGCGTTGGAATCACAAATACAGGACCGAGAGGACCCATGCTGCCTGATTCAGCTGGAGATCGAGTGGATGATACTTATTTTGAGTGCACCGAAAGAGAGATGATGGAATTAGAACATCAGCGACATCGCAATAAAAAGGAAGATCAAAAAGAAAAATCTAAATAATTTTGCACCAATCCTCAATATCTTGGCGCTCTGTTCTGAACTGATTTATGGGAGCTTCTTGATCTTTGTAACCAATTGCCATTCCACAAAAAATCATCTGACCATCATCGACATTTAAGAACTTAGAAACACTTTCTTGCTTCATTGACCAAATCTCTTGAGCACAAGTATCCAATCCATGTTCTTGTGCTAAAAGCATAAAAGTTTGTAAAAACATGCCTAGATCAGACCATTGAGGTGGACCCATTTGACGGTCAACAAAACAAAATAATGCAGCAGGCGCACCAAAGAATTCATAATTCTTTAAAACTTGTGCCCATCGCGCCTCTTTATCTTCTCTAGCAATTCCAAGACTGCCATACATCTGTTCACCTACTTTTTTACTAAAACTTTTGTAGGGCTCTTTTAGTTCTCTGGGATAAATGTCGTAAGCAGGAGTTTCAGGTTCACTCCATTCAGATTGAAATTTCAAGAAATCCTTCATTGAATCTTCATTAATAACATAAATTTTCCATGGTTGGAGGTTCCCACCCGATGGACTCCTGGAGGATTGTTCAAGTAATTTTTTAATTAATTCAGTGGAGACAGGATTATTTAAAAATGCTCTAACAGAGTGTCTATTTTTGATTGCTTCTGAAACTTTCATAATGAGATATTACACAAAATACTTTCTAGGGTTAAATTCTTTTTAGCGGAGTCTGCAGTGCCAATCTGTCACGACAACGTTTGCACCATTTGTCACCCTTATTGAATTCATCGGGTAATGTAAGTCTTTTGCATTGCTTACACTTTCTGTATCGAGTTCTTCTGATCATTGAGTAATTTTACAAGGGTTGTTTATTTATAAATCTATCCTAAACTAATTGCATTACTAATTTTTAATTAATTTATGACTGAATCAAAAGTAGCTGTAATAACTGGTGCTGGTAGTGGCATTGGCAGGGGGCTTGCACAATTTGCTGCAAGTAAAAAAATGCAATTAGTTTTGTGTGATGTAAATTCTGGTGGGTTGGATGAAACACTTGATATTGTTAATGCAGAGGGAGTTGAAGCAATTGCACGCGCAGTCGATGTAAGCGATATCAATGCGATGATGAATTTAGCTGGCGAAACCTATGCTACTTTTGGTACCTGTCATTATCTATTTAACAACGCGGGAGTATTGGGGCCGGCCCCAGTTAAAGATGTCACTCGTGAAATGTACGATTGGTTAATGGATATCAACATGGGAGGATGCTTCAATGGAGTGAATGCATTTCTCCCTCGAATGCTTGAGAGTGGTGAAGAGTGCAACATAGTTGCAACTTGTTCCACATCTGGATTTATAAGCTATCCGATGCTTAGTCTTTACTCTGCTTCAAAATTTGCAATTCGCGGATTCATGGCAACACTCAGAGAGGAGCTGAAAACCTCAAAAATCCAAGCAAGCATTGTATGTCCCGGAGAAGTGGATACCAATATTGTTAACAGTGTTTATCAAGGTGAGTCAGCGGCTCCAAAGAAAGAAAAAAAGGTAGAGGATAAAGATCCTCGTGAAATGCTGGAGGTCGCTGCGGATGACGCGCAAGGCAAATCGTTTCCAATCTCACCACTTCAAGCTGCTGAAGCAATATTTCAAGGCATCGAGAATAATGATTTTTATATCTTTACTCATAAGGGTTATGAGGAGCATATCCAACATATTGCAGATGAGTATATTGCTGCTTTTGATCAAGCAAAATATCAATAAAGGAAATAAATGATTAGTCTAAAGACAATTTTAATCTTAATTGGAATAGTCATCATTTGTTTGGCTTTAATTTACGCACCCAAAGCCATTAGAGTAAATAAGATGATTCATCTCTACGATAAAGACAAGATTGCTTACAACTTTATCAATATGGATAAGATCTTTCGTGCCGGTCCGACAATTAAAGCTTCGGCTTCTCCGCATAGCTTTCAAAATATGACAAATGAGTTTTCATTGCCCCCAACTTTTAAACATCTGGGCAAAGATGAGAACCTAGAAGATGCACTTGAGTACTATGAGACAGACGGACTGATTGTTTTAAAAAACAATAAATTGCTATATGAAGATTACTGGCACAACAATACCCAGACTTCAAAACATATATCTTGGTCGGTGGCTAAATCATTTTTGTCAGCACTCATAGGTATTGCTGTTGATCAAGGCCTGATTGACAGTATCGATGATCCTGTCACGAAATACTTAGATGATTTTAAGGATACGGGTTATGAGGGAGTTCCTATTAAAGATCTTCTGCAAATGTCTTCTGGAATTAAATTTAACGAAGATTATGCTGATTATAATTCTGACATTAATCGATTTGGTAGAACCATTTCATTTGGCACACCAATGAGAGATTTTGCTAAGTCACTCGAAAATGAAAAAGAACCTGGTACTTATCATCACTATGTGAGTATTGATACTCAGATGCTGGCAATGGTTTTACAAGAAGTTACCGGCAAATCTGTGACCGAAAGTTTGCAAGAACACATTTGGAATAAGATTGGCATGCAAGATGATGCTTACTATATGGTTGATGATAGCGGCATGGAGGTTGCGCTAGGGGGACTGAACGCAACATTAAGAGATTACGCAAAGTTTGGATTGCTTTATTTAAATCGGGGCGATTGGAACGGCGATCAAGTGGTCCCTGCAGAGTGGGTAGATGCATCTCATGCTACAGACGAAGATCACTTAGTGCCAGGTGATAATCCGAATTCATCAAGTGTTTGGGGTTATGGATATCAGTGGTGGGTTCCAGGTTTTCCTAGTACTGAGTACACTGCATCAGGAGTTTACAATCAATACATCTTTATTGATCCAGAAAATAAAGTTGTCATTGCTAAAACTTCATCCAATCATAGATTTACCGCAGAGAAAGAGGAGTCCAAGGCTGCTCATGTCTCAATGTTTCGTGCCATTGCCAGTGCAGCCACGAATTTATGAATTTAAAAAATGTACTCCTGATAATCTGCCTAGCTTTTATATCTGAAGGATATTCTTGGTGGGATGAAGGCCATAGCCTAATATGCAATAAGGCTGCAAACTTAATGAGTGGTGACACATCTGCTAATTTGTTTTCAATTCTTGAAAGTGATGACTATGGAGAGGGTTGTGTTTGGCCAGATGTTATTAAGCAGGTGGAACGAAGAGAAACTGGTCCGTGGCATTACATTAATTCACCGCCCGGAAAAGATTTAATAACACCTGATAGTTGCCCAAAAAAAGGTTGCATTATGCGTGCATATGAGGAGCAACTAAGTTCGCTTAGAACAGGTAATGATGCTGAAAAAAAAGATGCTGTAAGGTTTATTGGTCATTTTGTTGCTGACATTCATCAGCCTTTGCATACTGGATTTGGATAT
>NZGN01000056.1:0-66737 GCA_002691045.1 Marinovum sp. | reverse complement strand
ATTGAAGCAACACGCGTCATGGGGCTTATCGATAGCTACAGACGCACTCTGGAGCTAACTGAGATAGAAGAAAGACTTCAGGCTTTAGAGACCGCTAATGCGTAGTTTCAAAGCAAGAATCAAGAAATTGGAAAGCAAACACAAAACTCCAAAGAAATTGTACAAATTTTATTGGGTAGACGGAACTTTTTTAGGGAGTTTCTACGCTTAAACCTATTGGGGGATAAAATGGGGGATACAGTTTACCCCTACTCTCCCAAAGCATTGTTATAATTTACTTATATAAAGGTAAGTGGCGGACAGTGAGGGATTCGAACCCTCGAGACGGTTTCCCGCCTACACACTTTCCAGGCGTGCGCCTTCGACCACTCGGCCAACTGTCCTGATGAGGCGTTTATCAACTTAATAAAAAAAATTGCAACCCTATAGTTATTGTTTTTAAAGCTTTAGGTTTTAGTTATGCTTTCAGGGTTTTTGATCCAAATTTCTCTTTGTGCAAAAGGAATTTCAATTCCCTCTTTGGCAAACCGTTCCGCAATTTGGTGATTAATTTCAGATTTTATAGAAAGCATCCAATTAACATCTCCAAGAATTGCTCTTATTTCAAAATCTAAACTATCGGGCCCAAATCCTTGAAAAACAATAGAAGGACCAGGGTCTTTCAGGATTTTAGGATGCGCTTCAGCAATTTCCTTCAATACACTTTCGACAATCTTTGTATCAGTTCCATAGGCAACACCCACTGGAATAATAACGCGCCCAACCGTATTTCCTCGGGTATAGTTAGTCACAACACCAGAAACTAAATCTGCATTAGGAATTATTACGTCCGACCGATCAAAAGTTTCAATGCGTGTTGACCGGACAGAAATGTCACGAACGTAACCCATTTTACCGCTAACTTCTATCCAATCACCAACACTTACTGGACGTTCTATAAGCAAAATTATACCGGATACAAAATTGGATACTATATTCTGCAAGCCGAAGCCGATGCCAACAGATAGTGCCCCTGCCACTATAGCAAGGGATGAAAGGTCTAAACCTGTGGTGGAGAAGGCAACAACAGCAGCTAAAAAAATCCCAACATATCCAACCCCAGAAATTATTGCCGTTTGTGCACCGCTATCCATTGCCGTTCTTGGAAGTACTGTAGTTTGCAGAGCAGACTGAACCAAGCGAGTTAACATGTAGCCAACTGTGAAGATGAGTAAGAAACCCAAAATTAAACCAGGTGATAATTTAATTGTTCCAAGTTCAAATCCACTCTGAAAATTTGACCATATTTCTAAAAGTTCTCGCTGTCGCACACCCCAAATAACTGCAAAGAATGGAAGCGAAATTAGCAACAAAACAAATGATATTAAAATTGGAATAAGTTTATCTTTGCTATCGTCTTCCTCCCCCAAAACCACAAGATAAAGACCTATGACGTAATCTTGGACAATTATTACAGTTGATATTAAACCTAATGACAATATCACTGATTGTGTGAGTTCTCGACCAGCATTCACATAGCCAACAGCAACCAAAACTGGGGCTAAAAGAAGTGAAAGCAACAAAAATCGATTTATTAAGTACGTCAGGCGACTAGAGAAAGTTGAACTAAGCTGTTCGTTAACATTTTTATTTTCTGCAAATAAGGTTTCTATAACAGTAATTGACTTGCATATGCGCCACAAAATAAAAGAGGCCATTAAAGTTATGATCAAAGTTGCAAATGCGTTTGCGTCTCCGTCTATGCTTGATTGCGCTAAGCCTGTTGAGGTTAGATCAAAGAGAATTAATACAAGAGCTGCAGCGCCAAAATTCGAGTTTGTTGTAAGATTTGAATTTAAATTCAACGATGATAAAAATCCCACATCACCACTAAACAAGTGCTTTGGTAGCCACAAAGCAAATAAAAATAGAGCGCTAAAGTAAGGCAACTGATCTAAAAACAGTGAGCCTTTTAAACCAATAAGTCCTGAGAGATGTAAAGCTCTAACGAATAACAGTACCGATAGAAACTTAAACAGTAGTTCTAACACTGAGACTGGCAAAGTTAGCGTACCGAGCCTTCTTTGTGACGTTTTATTTTTAAAAGTTTCTATGGAGTTTGTTATCTTTAATCCGACAAACCAGGAGATGACTGCTCCCAGAATTAAAGCCACTATGCTCACAGCTTGTTTTTTCAAAGTTATTTTCTGGGCATCTGAAATTTCTGTCGATCTTAATTCATTAAGTGGAGCAAAAAATGCTCCAGATAATTGGGCTATAGACTTTGCCCAGATCGATGGACGCAAAGGGCTTTCAACAGAAGTCAAGAGAGCATCAGTTTGACGAGCTCTTAATAGTAAATCTAATTCACTTATAAGGGTGTCAGCCTGAATAAATGCATCGTTCGCTCTTAAACCTGGTATTTTCAGATCATTCAGAAGAGTTTTTAATTCATTTCTTCTTTCTTTTAAGGGATCTTCCGTCCCATCATCAGGCGGCGCAGGAAGTGCATTCAACTGAATTTGAACTAAAGATATCCGGTCAGAATTTATATTTATCGAACTCTTAAATTCACTTCGTAACTCACCAATTTCATCTCTTAAAATTTCTAAGGATTTCTCTGAAGCTCTACCAGCTAAAAGTACTGCCTCAGCCCTACTAACTGTAGTTTCCCAAGCTTCATAATTAAGGTCTGATTGATTATTTTTTATATCAGAAAATGCAGAAAACGGTATCAAAAGAAATATGATAAATCCTAAAACTGTTCGCATGATTAATCCTCAAAAACCGTTGGAAGGCCGCTTTTCACAGTATCCATCCACCTACGCGTTGGTAAACCTTTAGAACTTAAAAATTCAGAATTGAACAACTTTGACTGATAACGAGTTCCAAAATCACATAAAATAGTCACTATTATTTTACCAGGCCCCAAATCATTAGCTAATCTTTTTGCACCCGCTATGTTAATTCCCGAGGAGCCACCCAAACATAGACCTTCATTCTCCATGAGATCAAAGACAATATTTAGAGCCTCTTCATCATTAATTTGATAAGAAAAATCTGGCGCAAAACCTTTTAAATTTTCTGTAATTCTTCCTTGTCCAATCCCTTCTGTAATTGAATTGCCAGAAGAAGAAAGAACACCATCGTTATAGAAAGAGTAAAGCGCTGCCCCCATGGGATCAACTAAACCAATATCTACTCCCTTCGGTTGCAAAAATGCCGCTACGCCAGCTAACGTTCCACCTGATCCACACGCACAAATAAAACCATCGATTTTTTCATCCGTTTGCCTCCATATTTCTGGTCCTGTAGTATCGATGTGAGCTTGGCGATTTGCCACATTATCAAATTGATTTGCCCAAATAGCGCCACTTGGCAAAGTTTCTGCTAATTTCGCAGCTAAGCGGCCGGAATACTTAATATAGTTATTTGAGTTTTTGTATGGGACAGCTGGAACTTCAATTAACTCTGCACCCGCCAAACGGATCATATCTTTTTTTTCTTTACTCTGTGTTTCAGGGATAACAATAACTGTCTTAAAACCCATAGAGGCCCCCACCAGAGCCAAACCAATTCCAGTATTACCTGCAGTGCCTTCAACAATTGTACCGCCAGGTTTTAGTTTGCCAGAATTTATTGCATTTTTTATAATACTTAACGCCGCTCTGTCTTTCACAGATTGCCCTGGATTTAAAAATTCCGCTTTTCCTAAAATTGTACAACCAGTTTCCTCACTTGCCTGCCTTAATTTTATTAAGGGTGTGTTTCCAATTGCTGAAGCAAGATTAGATGCATATTGCATTTACGAAGGCCTTTAATTTAAATTTATTTATCCGTTTTTTAAAAACGAATTAGTAATTATTACTAGCTTGGACGCATAGTTATGCTTATTTTTATTTTATTTAAAGGTATCTTTTCTAGTTTTTAAAAACTCGGCTATAAATGTTTTCGTATTCCATCAGTAGATTGATTTCATCGGACAAATTATGAAGTTGCATAAATTCTATTGCTACCCGCCTTGAAACAACACCAAACTCTGCTTGCCAATTTCGTAAAGACCATTGATCTCCGACTTCTATTTTTTCATCCATATTAAAATAAACCTGTGCCTCAACCATATTCGTATGATCACTTAATTGTTTATTTTCAATATAGATAGAAACCTTTCTTAATTCATAATTAAAGCTACCCTCATAAAAATCTAAGCGACTTAATTCATCATTTGAAAGATCAAAAAGAACAAGTCCTTGAGCAGATGCTCCCTCAACAAATTTAATTACTGGAAAGTTTCTGCCTTTGACCCAAAAAACAGAATAATTATCAAGCCGTGCGGGCTGTTTATCAATTTCATCTAGAGACCTACCAAGACAAATTTGGAGAAGTTCTAAATCACAAAGAGTTCCATATAAAAATATATCAGCCACTATTACTTAGACTACTGAACCATCATTGTGAGGGTTTTTCGATAGTAATTTGAGTGACGTCACAATTTCCATACTGAAATGTAGAGGCACAAGACGTTAAATAGAAATTCCACATTCTTTGAAACCTATCATCAAAACCCATCTGCGAAATCTCATCCCATTTTGAATTAAAAGTTTCGTGCCAACGTCGCAAAGTTTGTGAATAACTTTCGCCAAACTCTATTGATTTAACAACTTTTAAACCAGCCCGCTCTACCTCTGACCGAAGTACTATCGGACTGGGAAGCATTCCTCCAGGGAAAATATACTTTTGAATAAAATCGACACCACGTCGATAAATTTCCCATCTGGCCTCTTGAATAGTTATAATCTGTAACGTGGCTTGTTTCCCAGGATAAAGGCAATTTTTAACGCATTGGAAATAGGCTGGCCAATATTTTTCTCCCACAGCCTCAAACATCTCAATACTAGCAATACCATCATATTTTCCACGCTCGTCTCGGTAATCTTGAAGCTTGAAGTTGACCATATCAGTTAAACCAGCATCGCTAATTCTTTTTTCAGCATACTTCAGTTGTTCTTTACTGATTGTTAAACCAGTTACTTTTAGACCTCTTTCTTTTGCAGCAAACTCGGCGAATCCACCCCATCCGCAACCTATTTCCAAAATGTGGTCACCTTTTTTTGCACCCATTTGATCAATCAAAGAGGCATATTTTGCAAGTTGTGCCTTTTCTGTGCTTTCTTGACCGGTCTCAAATATAGCAGACGAATACGTCATCGTATCATCAAGCCATAATTTATAAAAATCGTTTCCCAAATCATAATGATAACTAATGTTTTTCTTAGCTTGCGATTTGGAATTGGACTGCAGCCAAAAACGGAACTTTTCCCATGTTCTAACTATTCCCATTCCGGGGAATGAGTCATACATTTCATCATTATCGGCGTGAATTAAGTCTAAAAAGGCTTGGAGATCCGGTGTTGACCACCAGCCATCTAAGTACGCATCACAAAATCCAAGATCGCCTTCCCTGATAAGCCTTGCAAAAACATCTGCATTATGAATTTTTAGTTGGCTAACCGGCCCAGGTTGTTTTCCATTGGCACGAAACACACGGCCATCTGGCAATTCAAAGTCTAACCTTCCTGAATTCATTTTTTTTATCATTTCAAAAACTTGCGCAAAATAGCGTGGTAAGTTTTTCTGACCTTCTGTCGTTTCTAACATAACCTCACCCTAAAATTGTCGGTTCTTATAAGCCTCTAATGCTAGCGTTCTGCCCTCTGACAAATCGACTATCGATTCAGGATATTCCATATCTGGTTTAAGTTTCCACTTTTTTGGTATCGCGTCAAAGAAAGAAAGTGCATTTTTTGAATTTTTTCCACTAAATTCAGCGAGCCACCTATTTCTATAAACGTTTTCTTTGTCGAACTTCTCTAGCTGGGTATTTGGATTGAAAACTCGAAAATAAGGCGTTGCGTCGGGCCCAGACCCTGCAGACCATTGCCAGCCCATTGCATTACTTGCCGGATCCCAATCAATCAAACAATTTTCAAACCACTTAAGCCCTATTTTCCAATGGGTCATTAAATGTTTAGTGAGAAACGATGCAACTATCATTCTTCCCCTGTTATGCATTCGACCAGTTACATAAAGCTCTCTCATTGCGGCATCTACAAAAGGAACTCCCGTGCGACCCTGCTTCCAGAGCAACACTTTCTCATCATTTTCATTGGTATTCCAAGGAAAACTATCCCACTCTTTTCTCCAATTTTGATCAAGAATTCTAGGCGTATGATAAGCCAAATGATAAGCAAACTCTCTCCAGACCAATTCTTTCAGAAAAATTTCGGCATCATCATGACCTGCCTCTAGGGCTTGAACTCCTGCATTCCAACATTCAAGTGGTGAGATTTCTCCTAACGACAGGTTTTCTGAAAGTCCCGATGTGCCATCCAACGATGGAATATCTCTTGAAGAAGAGTATTGCATTACTTTGCTGGTAATAAACCAATCTAAGCGTTCTTTTGCCGCTTTTTCCCCTAGCCGAACATGCTGATGTATAATGGATGCCCCAGCTGACATACCCACTCCAAGACCCCAATTTTTAAGATTTTCAGATTTAAGTTGTTGGTTTGAAATCTTTATCTGAGTAACCTTTGAGATTGAACCTAATGGATCTTTCTGCCTTGTTGCTTTCCAAAACGGTGTGTAAACTTTAAAAAAGTCACTAGATTTGGGTGAAACGCTCCAAGGCTCAAATAATAGGTGTCCTGGAAAACTTTTTGCCATTACACCTTTTTGCTTCAACAAAAACTTAATTTTTGCATCTCGATCATTTAATGGGGGAAGATAAGTTCTACCCCAGACAACTTTGTCAGAATTTGTTTCATCTATTAATTCTGTTAAGGCTTTGTCAGCAGAACCTGTTTTAAATATTATATCTAAACCATAAGTTTTGTATTGTTGTGCGAGGTACTCCAACCCTAGTTCAAGCCGCCATTTTGGAGCACTCCCTAGGCTATCTACAAACTCATCTTTTATAAAAACAGGTATTATTGGTTGTTCTGTATCTATAGCAAACTTCAAGGCAGGATTGTTATCAATCCTAAAGTCGCGTCTTATCCAATAAATTATAGGTTTTTCCATATTATAAATGATATAGTTTAGCTTGCAATTTCAGCCAGCTAAAAAATTACTACAGAACCTCTTCTAAGGCCTGAATGACGGCAGCCACTTCTTCTTCCTTGGTATAGTGAACAAAACTCAATCGTAAAACACCATGTTCCACGTCAACGCCTAATGCTTCCAAAAGGCGAACTGCATAAAAGTCGTCCCCTCCAGCCAAGACATTTAAACCTGATAGTTTCTTTGCAACATCAAATGAATTATACCCCAAATCAAGGGCAACCGTCGGGGCTCTTTTTGATGCAATAGATGGTCCCAGTAAGCGGATTGAATTTTTTGTACATACATAATCCAATAAAGGTTGAAGTAATTTCTGTTCATAATTTCTAATCATATTGTGAACTCCAAAAGGAGCGTCTACACTTTTAATACCATGGTGCATTGCAAGTTCGTCAAAATATTCAACAATTCCTAAACAAGCCGCTATTTGAGCATGATCAGGACCCGCGGGCGTGAATTTTTTGGTTAAATATTTACTATTAAAGTAGTGACCTTGGTTGGGAAGTAATTCAGCTAGTGGCTCTTTTATCACCATTATTCCTTGATGAGGTCCATAAGTCTTGTAGCTTGAAAACAAATATATATCTGCACCAATATCACCAACATTTGGCAATCCGTGAGGTGCATAGCTTACACCATCGACACAAACATATGCCCCTGCCATGTGCGCTTTAGAAACAATTTCTTTAACCGGGTTAATATGAGCAACAATATTTGAGCAGTGTGGGAAACATAGTAATTTCACGTTTTCATCCAGCAAGTCATCTAAATCTTCTAGATTTAGTTCGCCTGTTTCTTCATTCACCTGCCACTCTTTAACTTCTATGCCTTGATTAGAAAGTCTCCTCCAAGATCCAGTATTCGCCTCATGATCTTGATTTGTAACGATTATAGCGTTTCCTGGAACTAGCCAATCTCCAAAAGCTTTTGCTAAAACATAAGTATTTTGAGAGGTAGAAGGCCCAAAACTCACTTCCTGTTCCTTGACACCCAAATAGCGGGCAAGTCCAATTCTTGCCTCATCCATTTCATAACCACCGGAGATACTAGCTTCAAATGCACCGTAGGGTTGTACTTTTTTTTCAGTGTAAAAACGATTCAGCCGGTCGATTACTTGTCGACATACATAAGAACCTCCAGCATTTTCAAAAAAACCTTTATTTAATAAGTCAGGCACATCAAAAGCGGGAAACTGTTTGCGAACATATCCAACATCCAAATCCAAAATATGCTCCTTACAAAATAATTATCTTCAATTTATTTTGAAGTATTTAAATGTATCAACGAGGACAACTAGTCTTAAGCATTTACATCTACCACAACTCTACCGCGCACTTGGCCTTTAAGAATATCAGACCCTAATCTCGGTAAATCTGAGAGTGTGGCGAGAGTAATCATGGCTTCCAGTTTATCCATGGGAAGATCTGATGCTAAGCGTTCCCAAGCATTTAATCTATTTTGATATGGCTGCATTACGCTATCGATACCTAGTAAGTTCACACCACGTAAAATAAAAGGCATGACCGACGCAGGCAAACGAGCGCCGCCAGCATTACCAACTGCTGCCACAGATGAACCATAAAACATTTGCCCAAATACGCGTGCAAGCATCTCACCGCCAACTGTATCAACACAACCTGACCATACCTGCTTTTCCAAAGGACGTTTTATTGCTTCATTTAGTTCTTCTCTTGGAACAATAATGGATGCTCCTAAGGATTTTAAATAATCAGCTGACTCTGGTCTTCCTGTTACCGTGGCTACTTCATATCCCAATTTTGATAGAACAGCTATTGCCACTGAACCTACACCTCCTGATCCACCAGTAACGAGTATGGGTCCATTTGATTTATGAAGACCATGCTGTTCCAAAGCAATTATTGCTAACATCGCCGTTAATCCGGCTGTTCCAATTGCCATTGCTTGTTTTGAGGAAATTAACTCAGGCAAAGGTACAAGCCAATCTGCGTTCACCCTAGCTTTCTGTGAATAGCCACCCCAATGTACTTCACCAACTCGCCAGCCTGTAAGAACAACTTTATCTCCAGGGGAGTAACGATCATCATCAGACGCTTCAACTATACCTGAAAAATCAATGCCAGGAACATGAGGATAGTTCCGCACCATTCCACCACCAGATCCGATACATAATCCGTCTTTATAATTAACGGTCGAATACTCAACCGCAACAGTTACGTTACCTTCAGGTAACTGATCAACGCTAATCTGTTCAACCGCTGCCGAAGTTTTTTCATCTTCATCTTTATTTACAACTATTGCATTAAACATTCGAATATTCCTTATCTAAATCCAAAATTTTTCTAAAATTTTTGCTTTTCTAAGAGTTGACCCGATATCGACCTCTACCTCTGTACCTTCAGACCAATGGCTCTTTTCTATCATACCAATAGAAACATTAGTTTTGAAATCTGGAGACCATGTAGCAGAAGCAATTAAACCAACCTGTTTTCCACTAGACAAGACCTTCCAACCATTTGCATTGTGAGGTAAATCACCATCACCACTAATGGATACAGGTCGAATTATACGATCTGGACCCTCTTTTTTTTGTTTTTCAATTATTTCTTTTCCAAGATACTCATCCGGAGAATTGCAAAATTTAGCGAGCCCCGCTTCTACAGGTGTATTTTGCCGGGTCATATCTGATCCAAAAGATAGTAATCCACCTTCAATTCTCTCAATGAGATTGGGACACCCTGCCCTTACATTTAGATCCTTTCCAGCTTCAAAGAATGCGTTCCATAGAGGCATACCATAATCAAAACCATCAACATAAATTTCAAATCCGCCCTGCTTTGACCAACCTGACCGCGCCACAACAAACTCTGCATCTAAAAATTTTAACTTTTTATAACGGAAAAATTTTATGTCTCGTACTGTGTCTCCAAAAATCCTCACGGTTAAGTCTTCGGCCAGCGGACCTTGGATCGCCAATGGAGAAACATCGGGCTCTTCAATCTCGACTTGCAAATTTTTTCCAATCGCCAAGCCCAGGAGAAACTGAAGCAAATCACCGTCAGCAATTGATAACCAATAGTGATCCTCAGCTAATTTTATAGTGACTGGATCATTCAACATTCCACCATTATCATCACATATAGGCATA
Source organism: Marinovum sp. (assembly GCA_002691045.1). Lineage (GTDB taxonomy): Bacteria > Pseudomonadota > Alphaproteobacteria > Rhodobacterales > Rhodobacteraceae > Salinivivens. Next base: position 56,509 of record NZGN01000056.1, on the reverse strand, counting down.
TAGTAACACTGATCCTCAGCCATCTTATTCATATCCCGCGGGCTAGCCATCCTCATCAATTTAGACGCATCGGGGCCTTTAACGCTTACCTGCCTTTCAACGGACACATCCCAAACTTGAACATACTTTTTAAGATGATGATAATCATTTTGATAGCTGTCAAAATAGCTTGGAAGCAGCATATGATTATAGACTGTGTAAGCCTTAGCTCCAGCAGCTTGAACGCCAGGCGAAAATGGCGTCCCCCGCACGCGCCTAGAGGGAACTATACCAGCCATTCAGGCTGAGCCCTTCCAATCTATCGGACAAACCTCTGCTGATTTTCCACCAAAATCCCAGACACGGCCATAATCACGAACTTTAGACTTTATACCCTTAGCCGCAATTATGTCAGGACCCATCCAGTACTTCGTATTACTAATGACCACGGGCTGATCTGGTTCTTTTCCCTCTATTAGTTCAATCTCACCCTGGATTTTACGCCCAATCATAAGTGACCGTTTTTTCCCATCTCGAACAATATCAACTTTCGTTTTCTCAGCTCCAATAATTTCACTTACCAGCATGGTAAATAGCCCTGTGGTTCCACCGGCTTGACCACTTAAAATACGAAGCAAGCCATTATAAGCTTTTCCACTTGCACTACTATCGATGTAAGCGGCAACTTTCCAATCACCTTCACCCATACGGCCAGGTATATCCACTAGTAGACCAACATCTATTCCTGCCAAATTTTCATCTTCATAATAGCCCTCGTCAATCGCAATTGCCATCCACGCGTGACAGTGACCTTCAGTGGGTGGGTGAGCGCCTAAACTAACAACGCAAGGACAAAAAACGGTACAAGAACAATTTAAAAAGAGTTCTCCTTTTATCGCCCAGTCGGTAGGAGTTAACTGACGTCTCTTTGGATTCTCCATTCTTTGATTGATACGCTGACTTATTGGTAACTTATCAGCCTCAGGTTTTCTGCTTATTGCCATATATATGTTTCCTTAAATTATCGTAAAAGCAACAACGCTCAATCCACTTAGAATCAGTATGCCACCCAAAGGTTTTACAAGAAAGTGACCCAATTGTGGTAACTTTTCTAGTACCATCATCAGCGTAGCCAAACCCATCCATAGAAAATTCATGACGCCACCTGCAAAGCCGAGAACCATAAACAGCCAACAGCAACCGACACAATATGCACCAAGGCTTAAACCCATTCGTACACCGCCATTAAGACCCGTTTTCCAGTGTCCTAAAAAATAAGACATCGGGCTATGACACACACCATGACAAACTTCTTTAGCGCGCGTAAATTGAAAGGCGCCGGCAAGCATCAAGAGAGACGCGGACACCCACATGGACTTTGCTTTGCCCATCATGTCAACAATGTTGAAAGAAAGAAGTCCCTTTTGAACTGCAGTTATAAATAAAGCGAAACCAATCCAAACTATTGAGTAACCCAGTAGTACGCCCAGCCAACCTATTCTAGTTCCATCTGCGCTGACCATTAAATCTTCATAGCTTCGTAAGGTTGGAACCATTGTCGGAAGCATCATTGCCGCCATCATTACAGTCCACATACCTGCCAGTGGTAAAAAGTTTGTTATTGAGGTGTCCATAGACATACTGCCGCTCATCGCAGGCATGGCTACCTCTTTTGTGTTTTCCGACATTGCCCGTCCTGAGTTCATACTATCAAACGAGCTCATGCCTTTCATTGGAGCAATATCTCCATCACCAGACATTTGCGACATAGAATTTTCCATAGACATCCGTCCCATTAAATCCATGTTCATAGATAAACTCATGGAATAGAGCCACCACCACGCCGCAAGAATAGAGGCAAAAAAAGCTATCCAAAATATATTCCGTGAAATTGCCATTAAGTATATAGCCCATAGCCAGTCAGTCCGCCGACGGAAATACACTGTTTCATTTTTCAAACAAGAAAAAAAACCCAAGTGACGCACCGTAAAAATATTCTAACTTTTCTGATTTAAATCTTTAAATTTCGATAGAATTTGCGTAAATATCAAGTGTTCTTTTGAACTATGGACATAAACGCGCTCATAATAAGCGGATCGGACCAGGGGGCGGTACCCTGCGGCTCCACCAAACTTTATCTTTGGGGCCGAAATAGGATCGACGGACGTCTAAAAGGGTTAGCTTTGTTTCGGCGGGAAGCCACCGTTATCGGCGCAAAATGTACAATTGCAAATGACAATCGTGCTCCAGTAGCGATGGCTGCGTAAGCAGTCGGAGATACTGAAATCTAAGTCCAAACCTCTAGCTTGGTTTGGCGGGGTTCGTAGGCACCTGGCAACAGAAGCCTACACTTAAGATGAGGTAGGTTCCATTTAGGAATAACAAATTTAATTAGAGGATTTGAGGAACAAAATATGGCAGATGAAATCGACTATGGCAATTTAATGCATAATGCTATGAGGTCTCTCATCCAAGATGTCCTAACAGAAGTTAAAAATAATGGCCTACCAGGAGAGCACCACTTCTTTATAACCTTTGATACAAATCATGCGGGTGTCGAAATGGCATCTTGGCTCAAAGATAGGTACCCAACGGAAATAACCGTTGTCATGCAACACTGGTATGATGACCTTGAAGTAAAAGACGTTGGTTTTAGCGTTACCTTAAACTTTGGAGACACCCCAGAACATTTGGTTATACCTTACGAAGCTATTCTCACGTTTGTTGACCCTTCAGTTGAATTTGGGCTTAGGTTCGAAACTAATGAAGAAGATGAAGACAAAGACGAATATAAACCAGCTGACTCCGAAGAAAGTAACGAGGACGGGACAAAAAAAGAAACAGGGCAAGTTGTAAGCCTTGATAATTTTCGTAAATGAAAATTAAAAATATAAAATTCGATGTTAGCCAAATTATATGTCAACAAAACCCAAAAAAAGGTCACTTACTCTAAAAGGCCATCGCACTTCGGTCAGCCTTGAAGATAAATTTTGGGAAGAGTTTTGTAAAATAGCAGAAAGACAAAATATCAGTGTCAATGAATTAGCTTCTCAATTAGACGCAACTCGAGAACTAAATTCGATAAGTTTAGCGTCTTTAATAAGAGATTTAGTTTTGAATGATTTACTCCACAGACTAGAAAATAATAAACTTTAACCAAGCGAACCTAGACTTGGAAAGGTTTCTAAAAGCCAAAATGAAATCGATGAAAAGCCTCCTGTTAACATCAGCAAACCGACGGTCCAAAGCATCAAACCCATAATTCTTTCTATCACGTCAAAGTATTTTTTGAGAATTTTAAGTAGGCCATCCATTCTATTGATAAATATGGCAAATAATAAAAACGGAATGCCCAAACCAATTGCATAAAACCCCAAAAGAATTGTGCCCTTCAGTATAGATCCATTAGACGCAGCCAAACTCAAAATAGCCCCTAACTGAGGCCCAATACACGGTGTCCAACCAAAAGCAAATGCGAGACCAAGAATATATGATCCAAAAGCGGTTCCTTCATAGCTTCCAACTTCAAATCTTGCCTCTTGATCTAAAAATCGCAACCGATTGATATTCAAAAAGTGAAGTCCAAAAAGCATTATTACGAGGCCAGCAAGTGTGTTCAATAAAGATTGGTAATCAAAAAAAATTGTTCCTATTGCTGAAGCTGAAAAACCAAGGATCAAAAAAACAGTCGACAATCCCAAAACAAAAAATAATGCAGTAAATACAATTTTTCGATGTTTCCTTTTATCATTAAAATCAGTTAAAGCCACCCCGCTCATGTAGGCCAAATAGGGAGGCACTACAGGAAGTACACAGGGGCTTAAAAATGATATTAATCCAGCAAAAATTGCAACAATAAGAGCTGGTAATAAACTCGCATCAATTATTTCGATTCCAAACATTTTGCTCTTTTAATTTAGATTTCATTAAAGGTCACGCTGTACATGTAGATTGAATGTCACTAAATAAAATGAAATCATTTATGAATTTATGTCAGGATTTATCGGTTTGATAGAATTAGATGCAACTGGACTGTTATGCCCTCTTCCAGTTTTAAAATTACAAAAAAAAATTAAAAGCATTAAAGAAAAGGAACGAATTAAGTTAATTACGGACGATCCAGCCGCAGTTATTGATGTCCCCCACTTTTGCAATGAACAGGGGCATCATCTTATCGAGATTTCAGACCAAAACGGTTATGACTTATTTGTAATTGAGCGAGGAAAAAACTAGCCTTTTAGTGACCACCAGCCACGACGTTTTTGTTTAGCTTTTTCTTCCTCATCATTTAGTTTTGGCTCATCACTATTTTCTAAATCTACTTTTTTTGGTTTACGAGGTGCTCGCTTCTTTTTCTCTTTTTCTTCTTTAGGCAATTTATCAGTATTTTTTACCTCTGTTTCACCTCCAACAGCCTTTTCCTCAGCGCTTTCTATAACTGAAACAGTAATAACTTCTTGTTTTTCATTACTTTGTTTATTTCGCCGTCTTCGTTTAACATCTTGTTTGATATTTTCAGCTGGGGTATTTTCACTTAACGAAGAGATATTATCATCATTAGCTTCTGCACTACCTTGATTTTCAGTTTCCTCATGATCGGCCTTTACGTCTTCCTCATTTGTAAATTGCCTTTTTTTACGCCTACGCCTACGACGTTTTTTTGGCCTTTCATCATCACTCTGAAAATCATCAGTTTCATCTTCTTCAGATTTTTCCATAAGGCCATCAGCTGTGACAAGTTCTGGCTCATTTTCAGTCAAAATTCGCGTTGCGGATTTTAATTTCTCAATTGAATATTCGGGACTTACTAAGTTTAAATCTCCCTCTACACGTACCGACAATCCATAGTTCTTTTCAATGGACGCGATATATTCTCGCTTTTGATTCATTATAAAGTTCGCAATACTCACGGGACATTTAACAAGCACCTCCTGTGAACGCTTTCGCACACCCTCTTCTTCAATTTGACGAAGTATAGATAATGCCAGGTTATCATCAGAACGGATTAGCCCTGTTCCATGGCAAGACTGACAGCTTTGAGTTGTGGCCTCTAACATTCCAGGTCGCAAACGCTGCCTGCTCATTTCCAATAATCCAAAACCTGAGATGCGGCCGACTTGTATTCGTGCTCTGTCTGATTTCAACTTGTCCTTAATTCTTTTTTCGACATTTGCATTATTTTTACGCTCATCCATATCGATAAAATCGATAACGATTAAACCAGCTAAATCTCTTAATCTTAGCTGGCGCGATATTTCATCTGCAGCTTCCAGGTTCGTTTTGAGAGCAGTATCCTCTATTGAACCCTCCTTAGTTGCACGCCCTGAATTAACATCAATAGCCACAAGAGCCTCAGTTATACCGATTACAATATAGCCACCGGACCGTAACTGAACTACCGGGTTAAACATTGCACTTAAATAGCTTTCCACCTGATATCGTGCAAAGAGAGGTAATCCGTCATTATAATGCTTCACGTTTTTTGTATGGCTTGGCATTATCATTTTCATGAAGTCTTTTGCATTTTTAAATCCACGCTCACCCTCAACAAGAACCTCTTCAATGTCGCGATTATAAAGATCTCTTATGGATCTTTTGATGAGATCACCCTCTTCATAAATTTTGCTTGGAGCTATAGATTTCAGCGTCAATTCTCGAATTTGTTCCCAAAGCCGCTGTAAATATTCGTAATCCCGTTTTATCTCAGTTTTTGTTCTTTTCGCGCCTGCAGTTCTGATAATTAATCCTGCACCCGTAGGGACATCTATTTCATTAGCGATTTCTTTTAATTTTTTTCTGTCAGACAGATTTGTAATTTTTCTGCTAATTCCTCCACCACGAGCAGTATTCGGCATCAACACACAGTAACGGCCAGCCAGCGAAAGATAGGTCGTTAGTGCAGCACCCTTATTTCCCCGCTCTTCTTTGACGACCTGAACCAACATAATCTGTCGAACTTTTATTACTTCTTGTATTTTATATCTACGTTGACGGGGCTTTCGAATGGGCCGAATATCTTGCTCATCATCAAGTTCAGAAACTGCCTCTATTTCCTGTTTAGGGTCATCTTCAAATTCAGTACTCTTTTCCGCAAATTTCAAACCAGTGTTTTCCTCCGCAGACTGAGAATCCCTCGAAGACGCATCATTATTACCTCTACGCGGACGCTTCCGGTAGCGACGTCTCTTACCGCTAGGCTCAGAGCCTTCAGTTGCTTCTGGCTCAGATTTACTTCGTTCTAAATCACTTACATCCTCTGACTGTGCCACTATATCTTTTGCATCAGTTTCAATTTTTGCAGCCATGGGTTTGGAAGACTTCTTGGGGCGACCACGAGGCTTTTTTTCCGTTTTTTCTTCTGAAACAGCGATCTCTTCGGTTTCTAATTTCTTTTCATCTATCTTCTTTTTTGATGGCTGTATTTTTTTCGGGCCAGAACGCTTAGATTTTACTTTTAAATTTGCCTTTTCATCGACTGCAGACTCACTTCTTTCATCAACTTTTGAATTTTCAGTTGCTAAAGATTGTTCTTTTCCCAAATCTTCTTTTATTTCTTTTCCATCCAATAATTCATTTTCAAGAAGTTTATCAGTCTCTTCCTCATCGTCTTTTCTACGCAACGCTTCGGAAAAAGCTCTTTCTTCCTCAATTAAAGCTTCGCGATCGGCAACTGGGATTTGGTAATAGTCTGGATGAATCTCAGAAAAGGCTAAAAAGCCATGGCGATTTCCACCGTAATCAATAAAAGCTGCCTGTAGTGACGGTTCTATCCGTGTAACTTTTGCTAAATAAATATTACCTGCAAGTTGCCGTCTATTTTCTGACTCGAAATCGAATTCCTCGACCTTGTTTCCTTCAACAACGACCACGCGAGTTTCCTCTGCGTGTGTCGCATCAATAAGCATTTTCTTTGCCATAACTTCCATATATCAGTGAATATTAAAAAAGCCTTTATATGCCATTCTTGTAAATTCAGCTGTCCTGATTGGGCACTATCTAACTCAGAACGAAATTTTTCTCGCCCTTCTTCGCTAATAAATTTTACTTCTAAAGTGTTAGACACCGCAATTTCTCTCCAACGGCTCAAGCCGCCAACTATTCCCTTTTAAAAGGGCTTTAAGGCTATTTGCCTCATCAACTAGTTCAACTGGGCTCTTTTAAAAAGAGCAACCTAGGAAAACTTTTGAATTCTTCACTTTCGACAAAGCAGAAACTCTGTCACCTGGATGATCATAACGAGTATCGGTAATTAATTACAATAGCAAAATTACTATTATAGGTATCACAACTATTTTTCTAACTCTCTCAGCCTAGCTATGAGTGAAGATGTATCCCAACGTCCCCCACCCATTTTTTGGACGTCCTTATAGAAATCATTAATCAGAGCCGTAACAGGTAAGCTCACCCCAATTTCATTAGAAGCTTCCAAACAGATTTTTAAATCTTTTCTCATCCAATCCACTGCAAAACCATGATCGAATTGGCCTTCAAGCATCGTTTTATATCTATTTTCCATTTGCCAACTACCAGCAGCTCCTTGTGAAATAACTTCAACAACGTCCCGACCATCAAGACCAGCCTTTTCTGCAAAATGGAGTGCTTCAGACAACCCTTGAACTAGGCCAGCAATAGCAATTTGGTTACACATTTTCGTCTGTTGCCCAGCTCCACTATCACCTATGCGCTTGCATATTTTTGAATATATTTCTAATACGGGCTTAACTCTATCAAACACATGCTGCTCACCTCCGCACATAATTGAAAGTAAACCATTTTCAGCTCCAGCCTGTCCACCGGAAACAGGAGCATCTATAAAATTAAACCCTTTATCCTTGCTAATTTTAAAAAGTTCTTTGGTTACACGGGTTGAAACAGTTGTATGATCTATAAAAACAGCGTCTTTTTTTATTTTAGAAAATGCACCGTTTGATCCTATGGTAACTGACCTTAAGTCATCATCATTTCCTACACAACACATCACAAAGTCTGAACCTTCCGCTGCATCAGCTGGAGTATTTGCTACTTTTCCATTATATTTTGCACACCAATTATTGGCCTTTTCAGAATTTCGGTTATATACCTTAACACTATGTCCAGCTTTGGCTAAATGGCCAGCCATAGGGAAACCCATAACGCCCAAACCAATAAAAGCTAATTTATACATATTAATATCCTACTATTTTACTTTTCTAATTCTGTCTCTTAAGTACAGATGTTGCAAGAAGATAACAGTTATTCAGATCGATTCATGTCCATTTTAATTACGTCGTTACAAAGAGTTTTGGTTGTGTTTTGCGCAATAATATTGATTTTATCATTGATAAGCTATCATTTAGCTTCTCGATCACTTCCCAAATATAATCAAACCTTATTTTCAAAGGAAGTAGCCGATAAAATTGAAATCATACGAGACTCAGCAAGTATTCCTCATATCTTTTCTACCAACAATCACGATGCATTTTTTGCACTTGGTTACGCACATGCACAAGATCGGTTCTGGCAACTGAATATTTTGAGAAGATCAGCTCAAGGCCGATTGTCTGAATTATTTGGCAAGAAAACGCTACATTTTGACGAATTTATGAGAAGAATTGATATTTATAATTTGGCTAGATTATCTTTTAACCATCAATCCAAACAGGCTAAATCTATCTTAAAAGCATATTCGCAAGGAATAAATGCGAGATTAAAAGAAATTAACACCAAAGCCCTAGGTCGTGGTTCACCTGAGATGTTTTTGTATCCCAATGATTTTTCTCTATGGCAACCGACAGATAGCATTGCGATTTTTAAGCTTATTTCATTACAAATGACAGGCCATATCGATGCTGAAGTAACTTATGCCAAAACGCTACTTGCATTAGAAGATCAAGAGCTAATTTCTGCATTATTATCGGAAGCTCCTGGCAAACCGATTATTAGGCTACAAAATCTAGAAAAAGTTTCTTCAAAAATTATTCCAGATTCTAAAAGTAAAGAGAATTTTTCGAGTAAGTTTAAACTGCCAAGTTTAGAACTGGCAGGAGCTTCTAATGTCTTCGGTTCCACAAAAGAAAGATCTGCTGCAGGTGGTTCTTTGATTGCAAATGATCCTCATTTTGAATTATCTGCTCCATCACTATTTTATTTGGCTAGATTGCAATTAAAATCAGGTGGTGTAATTGGAGCTTCGATACCAGGAACCCCAATTATATTAACGGGTCGAAACGAAAACTTAGCTTGGGGAATAACGGCCTCATATCTTGATGATCAAGATATTTTTATTGAGGAACAAAATACGCTAAATTCAAATTTGTATCGAACACAAGACGGATGGAACGCATTTAGAAGTGATAAAAACTATATCAAAGTTAAAAATTATCCCGATGTTGAAATTGTTAGAAAGTGGACCAAAAATGGACCGGTTTTACCAAACTCAAGTTTTGATTTAAAAAGCATAACGCCCAAAAACCATGTTGCAGTGCTTTCTTGGACGGGTTTATCAGATAAGGATACAACAATCTCTTCAGCGTTAAGCCTAATGTTAAGCCGAAATGTTGAGGAAGGTTTAGTTTCTTTAGAAGATTTTTATGCTCCATCTTTAAATTTTTTGCTTGTAGATAATAACAAAATGCTCCTTAAAACCGTGGGTAAAATGCCTAAACGGTCTCCATTAAATCAAACCAAAGGCATGATGCCATCGCTTGGATGGAAGCCTGAAAACATTTGGCGAGGTTATTGGGGCTTTGAAGTGAACCCGGAAACCAAAAGTAATCCGGGTGATATTCTAGGTAACACAAACAATAAAATATCAGACTCAGAATTTCCAAAGCACGTTTCGCATATTTGGGGTGATACTCAAAGAATAATACGTTGGCAGAAGCTTATGCAGAGTAGAGAGGTTCATACAAGAGAAAGCTTTATTGAAGCACAGCTCGATATAGTTTCTCCAACTGCAAGAGCGCTTTTACCAATTATAGGTAAAGAATTATGGTATTCTCAACCCATGGGCAAAGTAGGAAGTATAGAGAGATTGCGCCATGATGCTATTTCTTTATTGGCTTCTTGGAATGGTGAAATGAATGAGCATCTACCTGAACCTTTAATTTACTCTACATGGATGAAATTTTTACAGAAAAACCTAATTGAAGATGAATTGGGACCGATAGCTCAACGCTTCAACCAGCTCAATCCAATTTTTATTGAAAAAGTTTTTCGTAACATCGATCAAGCTTCTAAATGGTGTGACATAAAACAGAGCAGAAATAAAGAAAGCTGTGCTGATATAGCATCTAAATCCTTGGATGATGCACTTTTATGGTTGAATGAAAGATACGGAAAAAACTTAGATGCTTTAAGGTGGGGAGAGGCTCATGAGGCACTTCATAAAAATAAAACTTTGGGTGACATACCGTTCCTAAAATATTTTGTAAATATCCGCCAATCTACATCCGGTGGTGATAATACACTTCTGAGAGGTAAGACTTTAGGAATCGGAGATGAGCCTTTTTTGAACATCCACGCTGCCATTTACAGAGCTGTTTATGATTTCGCTGATCCAGATAGCTCTATTTTTGTAATTTCTACTGGACAATCGGGGCATTTTTTATCGCGACATTATGATGATTTGGGTATTTTATGGAGACGAGGCGAATATGTACCTATGTCTTTGGATCCAAATTTGGCGCGGGCGGCATCATTGGGGATAACAATTATATTACCTCAAAATATTATTGAGTAAGAGAATAGTAAAATTTTTTCTGCTGATCAGACCACATAACATCTAATTCAAAACCAGAGTCGGTATAAACCTCTTTAATTATAATACCATTTTCATGTAACCATGCTTTTTTTTTACCGAACTCAAATGGAATAAATACCTTTTCTGAGAATTTTTCTGGCCCTAATTGATCTTTAATCTTTTCGAGCAAACATAATACACCCTTTCCTGTCAAAGCAGATATAGGGACTATTTCTTGTTTTCTTTTTGCAATATTTTTAAGATTTCTTTCATTTTCAGGATCTATTTTGTCTAATTTATTCCATAACTCGATCACAGGAATTGAATTGGAAACACCTAAGGTCTTTAAAATTTTGCGAACTTCCATGGCTTGATTGTCAGTCAAATTGTTAGAAATATCTCTAACATGCAATATTAAGTCGGCTGCCAAAACTTCTTCTAAGGTTGCTCTGAAGGCTGCGATTAACTCGGTCGGAAGGTCCGATATAAATCCCACTGTATCTGAAAGAATAGCCTTCATTCCATTGCTGAGTTCAAGAGCTCGCATTTTTGGATCAAGTGTCGCAAATAGCATATTTTCAGAAAAAACATTCGCCCCTGTTAACAAATTAAATAGAGTAGATTTTCCAGCATTTGTGTAACCAACTAATGCTACAATTGGAAATGGAATTTTAGCTCTAGACTTTCGGTGAAGCTCTCTAGTTTTCTTAACTTTATCCAGTTGCCGTTTCAAACGAACTAATTGATTATCTATTGACCTTCTATCCGATTCAATTTGGGTTTCTCCAGGACCGCCAACAAAACCTAAGCCCCCTCTTTGCCGCTCTAGGTGCGTCCAAGCCCTAACAAGTCTAGAACGCTGGTAAGTAAGCGCAGCCATCTCAACCTGTAACACGCCCTCTTTAGTAGAAGCTCTGTCGGAAAAAATCTCTAAAATTAAGGATGTTCTATCAAGAATTTTAACCTTCCATTTTTTTTCCAAGTATTGTTGTTGAATAGGTGAGATCTGGCTATTGATTATTACAAGTCCAATTTTATTTGCGTAAAAAATTTCAGATAATTCAATTATTTTACCACTACCAAAAAATTCTTTAACCCGAATTTTCTTTATTGGAACCAAAACCGATCCAATTACCTTTACTCCAGGCAAAGCCTTTAATAAAGCAACCGCTTCTTCTGCTGCCGATTTATAACGTTCTTCCTTTTCAACAACCTTTAATTTTGGTTGGATTACCCAAGCCCTCATTGTGACTTTTGGGTATTCTTTCAACTCTCCTCTTCACCGTCATAAAGAGATATATTTTGGGTCGGCATTATGGTTGAAACCGCATGTTTATAAACAAGTTGCGACTGCCCATCACGCCGTAACAATATACAAAAATTATCAAACCAAGTTATAGCGCCTTGTAATTTAACTCCATTTATTAAAAAAACCGTAACAGGTGTTTTAGTTTTACGCACTTGATTGAGGAATGCATCTTGTAGATTTTGACGATCAGAAGCCATGACGGAGCCTTACCCTTTTATTATTATACGACCTTAAAACCTAAATACCAAAAAAATAAATCTAATCAACTAAAAGAGGGAATAAAATTTAAACCTTGCGAAAACTAAAGGTTATTAATGATAAAGCAACTAATATTTCTAAACGTCCTAAAACCATACTTACAATAAGCGCTATCTTAGAAAAAAATTGCAGATTAACAAAAAAATGTTTTTCTATTCCAATAATTTGTAGAATAGGACCTGTCGTAGTGAGACAAGCAACTGCAAGTAGCAAGGCATCCTCAAAAAACATTTCGAACATTGCAAGTATGATTGTTAAGAAAGCTAAACTTACAATAAACAACATAAATAATATCCAAGCCATAAAAAGTGAAAGTTTTAAATTGCTAGCGGGACCTTTCTTTCCTGTTATAAATGATGGATGAAGCTGTTTGCCAGTTTCATTTGAAAAAGCTGAAAATAAAATTGATATTCTGAGTAATTTTATTCCTCCTGCTGTAGTAGCAATTCCTCCCCCAAACAAACATAAACCCATTAAAATTAAAATGATTAGAGAATTGCCGGAAGAAGAAGAAAGGTTCCAGTAGGAACTAAAGTAACCATTGGTGGTAATGAATGAAAAGATTGTAAAAAAATTACCCCATACAATTTTGGCTATGGTAGCAAATGTCATACTAATATTAGAGTAGAAGTCCAAGTTAATTAATTTATTGAAAGTTAGAAGGGCTGTTACAGACAAAATCAATATCAAACCCAATCTAATTTCGGTATCTTCTGAAATTTTTTGAAATCTTGATTTATGAAAAAAGAAATTAATTGCGTTATGAGATAAAGCGAAAAATAAAAATAAAATAATTATAAGCTCACCAAAGAACCCTGCCCCATCTGATTCAAACTTTTGAGGACCGGTCATGCCAGATGTGGATATAACAGATAAGGCTCTGATCAAACTTGTAAATCCATTAGTTCCAAGACTGGTGAGCATTGCCCACAACATAACTGTAAGAGCTACATATATTGGTATGAGCTTTCGACCAACTTTATTTAAAGTCATAGAACGTTCATCAAGAGTGAGGTTTCTAATAGCATTTGCAGAACCCTTTTTATTGGAGAGCATTTCAAACCCTCCAAAGTTTGCAGGGAGTAAAATTACGAAAGCTGCAATCCAAATTAAACCTCCACCAAACCAAGCAACTAACGCTCGCCAAAGATGGATAGGCCTAGTTAGAATTTCATTTTCAAATATTGGAAGACCTGTCGTAGTAAAGGCACTGACTATGTCTAAATATATATCTATCATCGCAACATTTGGTAAAATAATCCAAGGCGGAATGGCTAAAAATAATGGTAATAATAGAAAAGATAAAATAAGGGAAAAAAGCTGAGAGAACCCAGTTTCTCTAATGTCTCTGTTTGAAATAGACAAAATCACAAGGAAAAATAAAAGGAAACCTGATAAGCCAGTATATAAAAATATTCGTCCTTCTCTGAATAAATCAGTGACAAAAGCATATATGGCAATAACAAACATTAAACTGCAAGACAGGCCAAATACCTGAAAAAAAAGAGGTAGCCCCCCAATTTTTATTCCAAGTTTTAAAAGTGAGAACATATTTGTAAGATAGCGTTCGGTTTAAAAATAATCTATTGTAACTTGGAGAAGCCTCTCAACTTCGCTAATATCTTTCGAAAGTGCAAAAACAGCAATTATATCCCCTTCTTCTATTTTTGAATTGCTATCAGGTTTTATCATTTTTCCTTCTTTAAGCATACCTCCAACAATAACACCTTCTGGAAAGTCTATTTCACCAATACGTCGTCCGGCGATTGGAGATGTTGACATAACTTGAGCCTCGATGATTTCTGCTTCTGCATCACCAATTGAATAAACATTGTTAACCTTTCCATGGCGAATATGTCTTAAAATCGAACTCACTGTAGTAGATCTTGGGTTAATATATGCATCGATTCCTAGCGGTTCCATTAAGGGAGACAAAGTGGGGTCGTTGACAAGAGCAATTGCTTTTTTACATCCTCGCGATTTCGCTCGTACAGCTGCAAGCATGTTTGTTTTATCATCATCAGTTACAGCAAGAATTGTATCAGTTTTAGAAACATTAGCTTCATCTAAAAGACCAGAGTCCAACCCGTCACCATTCAACACAATAGTTCTTTCTAGATCACCAGCCGAGAATTCAGCCCTCGATCTATCTTTTTCAATCATTTTTACACGAAGCCGTTTTTCGCTCGCTTCTAATGTTTTAGCAATCCGCAAGCCCACATTGCCTCCACCAATCAATATAATTCGATTTTGTTCGCCCTCAGCCTTACCAAATACTTCCAATGTTCTGCCGGCATCATTTGAATGACACATTAAATAAACTTCATCCGAGCAAAATAATTGATCTCCAGCATTGGGTGCAAATAGAAGACCACCTCTTCTAACCCCCACCACTATCACTCTCAAAGTAGAAAATAAATCAGTTAACTGTCTCAATGGAGTGTTAACTACAGGACAACTTTCTTCAATATGCAGACCCAAAAGTTGGGCTTGATCATTTAAAAATGTTTCCGACTCAAATGCATTGGGAAAAGAAAGTCTTTTCAAGGCGGCCTCTGCCACTTCTAATTCTGGACTGATTACCACGTCGATAGGCAGATGATCTCGCCTATATAGATCAGAATAAATAGCATCGAGATAAGATTGGCTCCTTAATCTAGCTATTTTTCTCGGTATATCAAAAATTGAATGAGCGACCTGACAAGTTACCATATTAACTTCATCACTATAAGTCGCGGCAATAATCATATCAGCGTCAGCAGCACCTGCATCAGCAAGAACATTGGGATATGAAGCAAAACCGCTTACCCCTTTTACATCCAAGGTGTCGGTCGCCATTTTCACTAGATTTTGGTCACTATCTATAACAGTTACATCATTCTTTTCATTAGCAAGATGACGGGCTATCTGCCAACCTACTTGACCTGCACCGCAAATAATAACTTTCATTTTATCTACTCCGCTACCAAAAAAACCATAGACCAAATACACAATCTGATAAACAAATATGATATGGCCAAGACTTAATTGAATTTTTGAGCTGAACTAATTCCCAAAGATTTAAGTTTTCTGTGCAATGCGCTTCTCTCCATTTCAACAAACTCAGCTGTTTTTGAAATATTTCCACCAAAGCGGTTTATTTGCACCTTAAGATAATCCCGTTCGAATATTTCTCGTGCCTCTCGTAAGGACAAACTAGCAAATTCAGAAGTGATTAAATATGCCTTTTCATCAAATTCTTCGGTTTTTGACTCAGAGATAATTAGCTCATCGCCAGTTATCTTTTCTGAGTGATCTCCCAAGATTAAAGCTCTTTCAATTGTATTTTTTAGCTGCCTAATATTACCAGGCCAATTCATTCCTTTTAAAAGAGTTAGTGCTTCGTCAGTAAATTCTCGATTTATTAAACCATTATTTGAAGATAGTTTATTGGCAAAGAATTTAGCCAAAATTGGAATATCGTCGGTTCTATCATTTAAATTTGGAATTGTAATTGGGACTACATTCAATCTATGAAATAGGTCTTCTCTAAAATTTTTATTTCTAATTTTTTCAGAAAGATTCAAACTTGTTGCACTAATAAATCTTAAATTAACCTGTATTTTTTTATTACTACCAACTCTGCTTATACTATTTTCCACTATAACTTTTAATAATTTACCCTGAATTTCCATAGGCAATTCAGAAACTTCATCTAAAAAAATTGTCCCTCCATTCGCCTTTTCCAACGCACCCAAAGTTTTTAAACCATTTGTATTTTCAAACCCAAATATAATTTTTTCCAAATCCTCATGATTGACAGTTGAACAATTCAAAGAAACAAAATTACCTTTAAATTGCTTCGAATTTTCGTGAATATATCGTGCGGCTGTTTCTTTACCGGATCCTGGAGCACCAGTTAGAAATACTCTGCTATTAGCTTTTGAAACCTTGTCAAGGTTAGATATAAAATTCCGAAAGATCAAACTTTCTCCCACTAACTCCAAACTAATTTTATCTTTCGATTTGAGCTCTTCATTTTCTCTTCGCAAAGTAGAAGTTTCCATAGCTCTTCTCACAACAACTAAAAGTTGTTCAATGTTAAAAGGCTTTTCTATAAAATCGTAGGCACCTTGTTTGATCGCGGACACGGCTATTTGGATATTACCATGTCCTGATATTATGACAACTGGTACATGAGGAAATTCAATTTTAACCTTTTTTAAAATATCTATGCCGTCCATTTTACTATCTTTTAACCAAATGTCTAAAATCAATAAACTTGGCAATACCTCTGATACCTTACCTAAGCATTCTTCAGAGTTACCAGCCAACCTGGTTGAATAACCTTCATCAATTAGAATTTCGGATATTAATTCTCGAATATCTTTTTCATCATCAACAATTAAAATATCACCCATCTAATTTTTACTCCCGATCTTTTCCATTATTTTTTTTGATTTTGGAAGATTAATGGATATTAGGGCTCCAACTATCCTACTATTGTGAAAAGGAATTGCATCCTCCAATTTCAGGAAACCTCCATGCTCTTCAATAATTTTTTTAACAATAGCTAAACCAAGTCCTGTTCCTTTATTTCTGGTGGTTACGTAAGGTTCAAACAATCTTGATCGATCTTGTGGTAAACCAATACCGTTATCTGATATTTGTACAATTACGCTCTCTGCTTCATCTTTAAGAACAACTTTAATGATGCCTGCTTCACTCGAGAGCGACGCTTTTTGCTTTCTTGCTTCAATAGCCTCCCCAGCATTTTTTAAAATATTAGTTATAGCTTGATTAATTAAAGTTGCGTCTATTGAAATTATGATTGGGGACTTGGGTTTGGAAAAATTAATTGTAACGTTTGGTTGTCCAGCCTGCTGTAAAGTAATTATAGACGCTACTATATCATTTAAATCTTCATCTTTTCTTTTTAATTCTGGCATTCTGGCAAATTTCGAAAACTCATCTACAATCCGGCGTAGATCGTCGGTCTGACGCGTTATTACATTCACCATCTCGGTTAAACCTTGCTCTTCATCTTTCAATAACGGTCCAAATTTTCGTCGAATTCTCTCCGCTGATAATTGAATTGGTGTAAGTGGGTTTTTTATTTCATGAGCAATCCGCCTTGCGACATCTCCCCAGGCAGCCGATCTTTGCGCTGAGACCAGATTTGTTACATCGTCAAAAGCCACCACATAACCTATGGTTTTTTTTTCTTCATTCATTGTTGCCATGCGCACTAAAAAATTTTCTAGCCTTCCTGCACGAACCAGTTTTATTTCATCTTGCAAATTATTTAATCCAGATTTTTTCAATTGCTGAAAAAGAGAGTTTAATTCAGGAAAAGCATCAGCGAGACTAATTTGGGAATCTATTTTTCTTCTTTCAGTGATTAAAATCGATGCCGCGCTATTTGTGAAATTGACGCGGCCTTCTTGATCAAGAACAACAACACCAGAGGTAACGGATGAAAGGACACTATCAAAAAGCTGCCTCCTCTCCTCAATTTGTTGAGTATTTTCGATTAATTCATCACGTTGTTGCTTTAATTGTTTAGTCATTTGGTTAAAATATTGACCAAGTTGGGAAATCTCATCATCACCTTTTTGCTCTATAACTTGGGTAGTCAGTTCACCGCTACCAACTCGTTTTGCAGCGGCTGCTAATCTTCCAATTGGCTTAGACAATCTTTCTGCAAACCACAAAGCAAACAACACGGAAGAGACAATAAGTAAAAGAGCCAAAGCAAAATAAAGAACAGCAAAATTTAACAGAAAGGAAGTTCTATCATTTTCCATTTGCTGGTAAAGTATCGCAGTTTTTTGAGTTTTATCTAATAAATTAAAAAGGGTACCATCAACTTCTCTGGTTATATAAAGATATCGATCACCAAAACCGGTTAAAAATATTAAAGCTCTTAGTTCATTGTTATCAAAATCATTTATTAAAACTACTTCCTTAACCGATGCGTCAATTTCTTGTTTTTTAGGTTTCTCAAAATCGAAAAGATACGATCTTTCTCCACGAAGTTCTATCTCCCCAAAACCATTTAAAATAAAAGCTTCTTTAAGACCACGTTGCAACTCCATTTGACGAAGGGCAAGTTCATTTCTAAGTTCATCATCCTCTATCAATCCTCTTTCAAATCGAAAATTTTGCAAATCAGATGACAAAGAAAAGATGTCCTCTTTTAACGCTGATTGTTGTTCCTTAACATAAGATCTAGCCGCTGATAGTGATGTGCCGACTACACTTTGAACTCGCTCCGAAAACCATACTTCTAAGCCCAAGTTTATCGAAATCGTAGCAAAGATAGCCACTGTTATTGTTGGTAACAAAGACATAGTTGTAAAAACACGAGCAAGTCGAAAATGTAGTTGAGATCCAGCTCTACGTGATCGTCTTTGTTGTAAGACCGATAAGATCTTAACAACGACAATTCCAACGATTAAAAGCACATAGATTAAATCCATCATTAGGAAAAATCGCAACCAAGCAGATCGACCTACACCATTTAAAGGACCCAAAAAAAGATACGTGGCTACAGCTAAGACAGGACCCAATACAATTAGACAGACATTAATTGAAGACTGTATGGATTTAGATTTTAAAACACTTGAAATCCAATCCAAAAAATAATTCAGTTTAAATGTTTTTGACAATTTTTCCTCAAAAAACAAGGTAATAATGTTGTAAATTTACATCACTAAACAACAACTGTAAATTCAATTGTCAAGTTCTATGTGACTATTTTACATCAGTTTTCTTTTTCTAGTCACCTTAATGTCAAGTTCACTTATTTTCTTTCTTAAAGTATTCCTGTTAATTCCTAATAAGTCCGCACATTTGGCTTGATTTCCGCCAGTTGCCTCTAAGGACACACCGATTAACGGTATTTCTAACTCTCGCAAAATTCTATTATATATACCTGCTGGCGGTAAAACATTCCCATGCAAATCAAAATAACGCCTCAGATGTCGCTCAATATCACCAGACAATTTTTCTGTACTAGCTTTTCCAAATGATCCCTCCATTTCAGGTTGACTTTCTAGTGACTGCTCAACCTCTGTAAGAGAAATTTCATGTTCTCTTGCGGTTAGACCTAATCTTTTTACAACGTTTTGAAGTTGCCTTACATTCCCAGGCCAGCTGTAAGCACGAAATAAATCTTGAGCTTTCTCCCCCAATTTTCTTTTTATACCCCCTTCTTTTTCGAGAATAGTTAGAAAATGCTCAGTTAAAATTAAAATATCATCAACACATTCACGTAAAGTGGGTAACTCTATTGTCGCAGCACCAAGTCTATAAAATACATCGCTTCTTATCGAACCACTATCAACAGCCTCGATCATACTTCCTTGCATTGTAGCTATAAATCTTGGTGAATATTCACCCGGATTATCTATCATTTGCACCAATCTCGACTGAGAGTCTAACGAGAAATCAGATATTTCTTCAATAACTAACGATCCACCCCTTGCTTTAGCCAAAATTTTAGCTGGACCATCTATTTCAACTAAATCTGAGGATGAGACTGTTACATATGGTAAATTACGTCGATCGGAAAAACTATGTAAAACCTGCGCAATTAAACTCTTTCCCGTCCCAGATTCACCTGACACCAGCACAGGCAAATCTGCATTCATAAGCCGGGCAACTAATCTATAAACGCCTTGCATTGGTGCTGATTTTCCCACAAGTGGAAGACCACTCTCTGAATTTGGCTTATCCTCTGTCAAATTTGTTGAAGATAAAGATACTTTTTTTTGCTCAAGAGCTTTTGCCACTCTTTTCATCAAATCTGGCAGGTCAAAAGGTTTAGGTAAATAATCAAAAGCTTTTGCATCAGCCGCTTGTATTGCCGTCATTATCGTATTTTGTGCTGAGATAACTATAACAGGCAAACCAGGCCGGTCGGATGCTATTTTTGGTAGCATTTCCAAACCATTTCCATCTGGCATCATTACGTCAGTAATAATTGTGTCTCCCTTGCCCTCTGCAACCCATCTCATTAGAGTTGTAAGGCTTGACGTTGCATGAACCTTACAACCAGCTCTAGTCAAAGCCTGCGTTAAAACTGTTCTAATTGTTCGATCATCATCTGCAACAAGCACTGTACCATCCATTTAAGAAGCCTCACTAATAAGAGAATTATTTTTTACTTTGACTGCAGCCAACGAAATTGTAAAAACTGTATTTCCCGGAATACTATCAACAGAAATCCAACCATCATGATCTGAAATAATTTTGCTAGCCAGCGCCAATCCTAGTCCCGTCCCATTTTCTTTACCTGAAACAAATGGATCGAACACTTGATCACGTATGTCGGCAGGCAGACCTGGCCCATTATCGATTATTTGAATTTGTAATGGTAAAGCCTGACCGCTACCATCGGATCGTCGCAATCGAAACGAATGATCAAATGAAGTTTTAAGCTTTAGTTTTCCGCCGACTTTACAAGCCTCAGACGCATTTTTTATTAGATTTAAAATCACTTGAAGAAGTTGGTCAGCATCCGCAAGAGCATAAGGTAGTGATGGATCATATTCTTCTTCAAATTTAATATGAGCACCGAACCCTAACTGAGCTGATCTTTTGGCTCGATCAAGTATATCGTGAATATTAACAGCCGCCATTTCTGGTGCCCGTGAATTACCAAACTCCTCAACCTGTTCAAGTAGATTTACAATTCGCCTCGTTTCTTCAACTATTAGATCCGTTAATTCCCGATCTTTAGTATCTAAATTCATTGATAAAAGTTGAGCAGCACCAGAAATACCCGCTAATGGGTTTTTTATTTCATGCGCAAGCATTTCGGCCATCCCAATAGCTGATTTTGCAGCCGATTTGACAGAATTTGTTTGATTTACTCTACCAGCCAGTTCTCGAGGTGCTATTAATACAACGATATAGCCTTCGTGTTGTGATACTGGAGCAAAAGTAAGATTACATTGTAAAAATGGTTGGCCAGCTGCTCCTACCTCAACATCATTAACGAACAGTGGTGTTGCAAACTCCCGAGCCCGAGCAAAGCTTTTTTCTAATGGCGCTTCTACAATCAAACGGTCCCAAATATATTTACCACAAAGTGACTTTCCTGAATTATTAAAAAATCCTTCTGCAGCTGGGTTGGTCTCAGTTATAGTATCTTTGGGATCTATGAGTAGAGCTGGTACAGGAAGAGAAGACCAAACAAAATCTAAAGGCACTTTTGTCATGCGGCCTCTCTTGACTCAAATAAATTTGATAACTTACAAAATACTTTATCTGTGCAGTTCTCAGTTAATATTGATTGACGTGAATTCGTAAAAACACCTAAATGGTCCATATACCAACTCAAATGCTTTCTAGCCACTTTAATGCCTAAATCATTACCATAAAACCTCAGAATGTCCTTGTAGTGATTTATGATTAATTCACTTGATGAAGTAATGTTTGGATCATCATATTTTTCACAACCCCACAATTCAGCCGCTATTTGATTCAATAGCCACGGACGGCCCCTTATTCCCCTACCGATCATCAAACCATCTGCCGTGGATTCCTTCAATGCTTGCCTTGCCGATTTTGCATCCACAATATCACCGTTTACGATAACCGGGACTGAAACAGCCTCTTTAACCCGACCAACAAAGCCCCACCGAGCAGCACCCTTGTAAAACTGACAGCGAGTTCTTGCGTGAATAGTAATTAGTTTTATACCTGCTTGTTCGGCAATTCGTGCAAGCTTAGGAGCATTCAGATCATCATCGTTCCAACCCAGCCTAGTTTTTAAAGTTACTGGAATTGAGACAGCACTTACCACAGCTTCAATCAACTTAGCCGCTAACCCCAAATCCTTAAGTAGAGCCGATCCAGCGTAACCATTTACAACCTTCTTTGCGGGGCAACCCATGTTTATATCAATTATTTTTGCGCCTAGCCCCTCAACCAGTTGTGCGGTTTCAGATATTATGTATGGATCTCGTCCTGAAATTTGAACTGAAGTGTTTTCTGTATTAACTCCCAAATTAGCTTTTTTTAATGTGCCCGGCCTACCACTCAATAATTCCTGACTGGCAATCATTTCAGAAACAAAATGACCAGTCTTAAAATGCGAAACCACATTCCGAAACGGTAAATCTGTTATTCCAGCCATTGGTGCTAGAAAAATAGGATATTCTACGAGATGATTTCCAATTGTAATCGACATCTCATTGATTTGAATTAATTTTGACCAAATTCCAAGTCTGATAAGTAAATTAATGCATATTTTTTCCTCATTAAAATTTTTATGCCTATTTTTTAAGCTTTTTATCCGTTTGATTGCGAGTCAGTTATAAAAAATTTACAAGTCATCTTATGGAGGAATTATGACCACAGTCGCCATCATAGTCGCTGCCGGTAAAGGAATAAGAGCTGGAGGCAAGGTACCAAAACAATGGCGCACAATCGCTGGTAAGTCTGTTGTTGACTGGTCAATAGATGCTTTTAAGAATCATAAATTGATTGATCATGTCATTGTAGTAATACCAGTAGGTAAAAATCTCGATCGAAAAGATGTCATATACTGTAATGGAGGCAGTTCTAGGTCACTTTCTGTTTATAACGGATTAAAAGCTGCAAAACATCTTGCGCCCGAAAAAGTACTAATTCACGACGTCGCGAGACCAGCAGTAACCGAGAGCATAATTACAGATGTGATCTCTGAGATTAATGAAGAAACTGGCGCCGCTCCTGGGCTTGCTATTACTGATGCGATATGGAAAGTGTCAAATGGACAAATAGAGAAAACTCTTGATAGAAATTTTATATTTCGAGCCCAAACTCCTCAAGGTTTCCCTTATGTAAAAATATTTGAAGCTCATAAAAAGCTATCTAATGAGTGGGCGTTTGACGATGTTGAATTAGCAAAAAAATTCGGCTTAAATATCATTCTAAAAAATGGAAATGAAGAAAATATAAAAATAACAACACCCGAAGACTTTTTAAAAATGTCTAACATATTGGGAAAAAGGTTGGGTCCAAAATTTAAAAAGAAAGTTTCAAATTAAATGTTAGATATTCGAGTGGGAAATGGTTTTGACGTTCATTCTTTCGCTGAAGGCAATGAAATAACTCTTTGCGGCTTAAAAATACCTTTTTCAAAAAGATTGTTGGGGCACTCTGATGCCGACGTCGGCTTACACGCCATTACTGACGCTATTTATGGAGCAATTGCATCTGGTGATATCGGAACTCATTTCCCGCCAAGCGATAATGCTTGGAAAGATGCTGCAAGTGCGGTTTTTTTGGAGCATGCGGTGCAACTTGTGAAAAAGCTTGGCTTTAAGATTTCTAATATTGATTGTACTATTATTTGCGAACAACCCAAAATAGGCCCGTTATCAAATCAGATGAAGTCTTCGGTTTCAAAAATAATGGATTTAGATATAAATCGCATTAGCATCAAAGCTACGACATCTGAAAAGTTGGGATTTACTGGTAGAGAAGAAGGAATTGCTGCCCTTGCCACCGCTACAGTTTGTAAATTTGAATAATTTATTCCCAACTTTTTTTTATATTGGTTTTTTACGCCCTGCCCCAGGCACATGGGGTTCACTTGCGGGAATTATTTCAGCATATTTTTTGCTTGGGCTAACAAATTTTTCTACTTTTTGCTTTGTTTTAATTATAACAATTGTTTTCGGGTTTCTAACTACTAAAAAATATCTTGAAAACAATCCTGAAAAATCTGATCCATCAGAGGTTGTTATTGATGAGGTAATTGGTCAATGGATAACGATTTTGCCGTTAGCATATCAGTTTAACTTCGTACAAACTGATAACGAAAACTTATGGATTGTTTGGATATGGGCGTTTTTCAGTTTTCGTTTCTTCGATATTATAAAATTGGGGCTAGTCAGCTGGGCTGATAATTTAAAAGGTGCTTTAGGAGTTATTTTAGATGATATATTCGCCGGCATTGCTGCTGGTCTAACAGTCATAGTTCTGCTCTTTGTGATATGAAACAAATTATTACTGAAAGTGCAAAAAATGTTTTTCAAGCAGCTAGTTTAAAAAAAACTATCTTAGCAAGTGCGGAAAGCTGTACTGGAGGTATGCTTTCAACTGCAATAACAGACATTCCAGGATCTTCTACAGTATTCGAATGCGGTTTTGTTACTTATTCAAATCTGTCAAAAATGAGGGTCTTAGGTGTTAGCGAAGAGACTCTAAAGACTTTCGGCGCTGTTTCGGAAGAAGTAGCAGCAGAAATGGCACTTGGAGCCCTTTATAATTCAAAGGCGAATTTAGCTATTTCAATAACTGGAGTCGCTGGGCCTGGTGGTACAACTACAAAACCAGAAGGAATGGTGTGTTTTTCAATAGCTTTCGATAGGAACACAAAATTAAATAAAACAAAAAATTTTGGCCCTCTAGGCCGCGATATAGTAAGACAAAGGGCAACTTTATATGGTCTTACATTACTAGAAAACGCTTTGACTCAATAATCCTAAAATGAATTTTATTTAATCATTTCTCGATTTTATTGCTTATTTTTTAATCAATATAGAAAAAAATATTCTTGGTGCCATTAGTTTTGTACCTTTGTGTATCTTTGGTTAGCGTTTTAGGTTTTCTGCGTCTCTAGACTGAGAAAATAGGGAAATATTATGGTTGGTGCTGATACCGCGTGGATTATCGTGGCTACTGCTCTTGTTTTGTTTATGACACTTCCAGGGCTTTCATTGTTTTATGGTGGATTAGTCCGCTCTAGAAATGTTTTAAGCGTTTTTATGCATTGTTACGCAATCGCTTGTCTTATGAGCGTGTTGTGGTTTGCCTTTGGTTATTCAATAGCCTTTGGAGAAGGTTCTTCAGGTTATTGGGGTGGGCTGGGAAAAGCTTTCCTTTCAGGTATAAACACCGACTCATTAAGCGGCACAATACCTGAAATATTGTTTTTTGCTTTCCAGATGACGTTCGCAATTATTACCCCAGCACTTATTGTAGGAGCATATGTAGAACGCATTGGTTTCGCTTTTATTTTGATTTTTTCCTCGCTCTGGATGCTGATATGCTACGCACCTGTGGTGCATTGGATTTGGGGAGGTGGAATTCTCTCCAGTGAAGGTATTTTAGGTGATGTTGGTGTCGTCGATTTTGCTGGCGGTATAGTAGTACATGAAACAGCCGGCATAGCTGCTATTATAATTGCTTTTTGTCTGGGACCTCGGCGAAACAAAACCACTCCCCCTCACAACCCAGGTTTCGTAATGATAGGCGCAGCCATGCTCTGGGTAGGGTGGTTTGGCTTTAATGGTGGCTCACAGCTCGCAGCCGATGGTGGCGCAGCAATGGCGATGAGTGTTACCCACATTTCGGCTGCTGCAGCCTCACTGACGTGGGCCGCTTGGGAAAGATTTAAATTTGGAAAAGCATCTTTGGTCGGAATGGTTACAGGAACAATAGCGGGATTAGCGTCAATTACACCTGCTGCAGGATCCGTAGATCCACTTCAGGCCCTGTTGATTGGAGCAATAGCTGGTATTCTTTGTCAAGAAGCCGTGAATTTAGTGAGAAATGTATTCAAAATTGATGATACTTTAGATGTGTTTGCTGTTCACGGTATTGGTGGGATATTTGGCACTTTGATGATTGCTATATTCGGTTATACGTCTTTTGTTACTCAACTTTTAGGTCTCATTATTGTGGGAGTTTTTACTATTGTCGTTACTTACGCTCTTATAAAAATCGTTTCTATAATTACTCCACTACGCGTGGATGAAGAAACTGAAACAAATGGCCTTGATTTAAGCGTGCATGGTGAAAGAGCTTACGACGTGAACTCTTAACTTTTTTGGTGTCGGAACCTATTTCCGGCAC
Organism: Marinovum sp.; assembly: GCA_002691045.1. Taxonomy (GTDB): domain Bacteria; phylum Pseudomonadota; class Alphaproteobacteria; order Rhodobacterales; family Rhodobacteraceae; genus Salinivivens. Next base: position 30,407 of record NZGN01000056.1, on the reverse strand, counting down.
CAAAACCTAAGCATCAAGTATAGAGTTCTGACGCCCGTCGTTCAAACGCTCTCACTATTCTTTGCATGGCATCATTGAACACTAAACCAATAATGCTTTGCAACACCGCATTTTTAAATTCAAAATCAACTATGAAGTTTACTTCGCAGCCCTCTTCACAGTCTCTAAAACTCCAAACTGAATGCATATAACGAAATGGCCCATCAATATAATCTGTTTCAATGATGTATTTAACAGGATCAAGTAAGACACGACTTCCAAACTTTTCTCGAAACACTTTAAAACTTATAATCAAATCTGCTTCGATTTGTTTTACTTCACCTTTTTGAACTTCTTTTCTTATCCGCGCCGCGGCGCACCAAGGTAAAAATTCAGGATAAGATGAAACATCAGCAACTAGCGCAAACATCTCTTTAGCCCCATAGGGCAGAAATTTTGTTTCGGAGTGAGATGTCATTTCAAGCCTTTGCAATTAATTTAATTTGTAACTACAAACAAACGTGTTTTAATTTCAAGAGGAACAAATGTCTCAATCAAATTACGTTGTAGATAATCTAATTTCTGCAAAATCAATCGCAGCAAGAATAGAAGACTTGGCCAAAGAAATTGAATTAGAGTTCAAAGAAACAGACAAACTTATTGTTGTGGGGCTTCTTAGAGGGTCATTTGTCTTTATTGCAGACCTAGTGCGTGAACTTAACTTACCCGTCGAAGTGGATTTTCTCGAAGCATCATCTTATGGAGATGAAATGGTATCCTCCAAGGAAGTCAGAATTTTAAAAGATCTTAGAGGCGCTATAGAGGGAAAAGACGTTTTACTTGTAGAAGATATTGTTGATACAGGCTTCACGTTACATCATGTAACCAACTTACTATGGTCAAGAAGTCCAGCAAAGCTAAAAACAATTGCTTTACTTGATAAACCTAGTCGACGAGAAACTGAAATAAGAGCTGATTGGACTGGTTTTGAAATACCAGATGAATTTGTTGTTGGATACGGCATTGACTATGCCCAAAGAAATAGGAACCTTTCTTTTATTGGTAAAGTTAGATTCGTTAAACAATAATTATTCAATGATTTGATAACATTTACTAACGTCCCTTCCATTGAGGTTCACGTTTTTCTGAAAATGCCCTCGCACCCTCAATTTGATCCTCAGATCTATAAAGTTTTTCCACACTTTCGAATTGACTATTAGTAATTTTGTTTAGTGCATCTTGGAATTTCATATTTTCAGACTCACGAACTACTTCCTTTATTGCCGCGTAAACCAAAGGAGGCCCTGAAGCCAAAAGTTCCCCTAATTTATAGGCCTCATCCATTAATTTTTGTGCTGGATAAATGTAATTGATTAAACCCCATCTAGCAGCCTCTTCCGCATCCAACCACCGGCCAGTAAGCAACATTTCCATGGCAACATGATATGGAATACGTTTTGGAAGTTTAATTGACGCTGCATCTGCGACGGTACCGGATCGAATTTCAGGCAGAGCAAAAGTGGCATGTTCAGCGGCCAAAATAATATCAGCGCTCAAAGCCCATTCCAGACCACCTCCACAGCAAATACCATTGACTGCAGCAATAACGGGTTTATTCAGACCTCTAAGCTCTTGAAGCCCACCAAAACCACCAATACCATAATCTCCATCTACCGCATCCCCGTCCGCAGCAGCTTTCAAGTCCCAGCCTGGGCAAAAAAACTTTTCACCTGCTCCGGTTATAATTGCTACACGAAGGTTTGGATTATCTCTAAAATTTGTAAAAATTTCACCCAGAATCCGGCTTGTTTTTAAATCGATAGCATTCGCTTTAGGTCGATCTAATTTAACCTCTAATATGTGGTTTCGTTCGCTTATTTCTATTGGACTATCAGATTGCATCAGGTCACCTTTCTTATTAAAGCATCGGCCACTATAACTTCTGAAGTTGTGACAATAAGTGGATTAATTTCTATTTCAAACAGTTTATCTTTGTTATCCAAAACAAAATCTTGGATCTTCATTATTGCATCGATTATTTGATTTATATCTACGCTGGGGACCCCTCTATAACCTTTGGCGATCCTGGATATCTTAAGTTGGTTAAAACAATCTAGCACTTCACATTTACTACTGGGGAGTAAAATAGATGAGGTATCGGAAAGGATTTCAGTTAAAACCCCTCCCGCGCCTACTGTTAAAAGCATTCCATGAGCAGGATCATGTACAATTCCAACTAGTAATTCAACAACTGCATCCCCAATCATTTTTTCAACAATAACGTGTTTTTTTGATATTTTTCTTAGTGCTTCTTTAACAGATTTTTGATTTTCTAAATTTAAAAAAACTTCTCCAAGTTCACTCTTATGTGCTGATCCAAGCGCTTTTATAACAACTGGATAACCAATTTGATCAGAAACCAGATGTGCATCACTCAACAAACATTTTTCTGTTTTTGGCACCTTCAAACCATATTTTTCCAAACTTTTTTTCGCATCATACTCGTCGACTAGAATGCTTTTTCCGGTTGGATTAGATAAAAATATTGGCTTTGGAGTTATCAGCGTTTGATTGGATGACGACGCTGAAATTGCAGCTAGAGCTGTATCTAATCCATTCAAAGTGATTATATTGCTTTTTAAAAGATCAAAAGCTACATGCTCTGGGATATTTTCAGACAAAGTTGAGACTAAAGCCAAGGGTTCATCCTTAGATTTTTTAGCCTTTTTTGCGGCTGTAATAACGCAATTCCAAGCTGAAGGATCACAATTATCATCTCTTGGAAAATCTACTATTATAATAGTTATTCCATTATGCTTGCGCATCATTGCGATGAATGTCGAAGCCATTGCATCAATATCACCCCAAATGTAGGTGTGATAATCAAGCGGGTTAGATAAAGCGACCATTTCACCCAACACTGATCGCAGCTCAGATATGTTTTCTTTTTCGAGCTTAGGAAATTGAACTCCATACTCTAGTGCCAGATCTGAAACAAGAGAAGCCTCGCCTCCAGAACAGGAAAGGGATCGAACGTTTTTTGAAGATAACGGACCATGTGAATGAAATATTTTTAAGGTGTCTATTAGGACTTCCAATCTATCAACTTCAGCAATACCCAAACGTTTAAATAGACTTTTTGCGCTCTGTGCATTTCCGGCTAGAGAAGCTGTATGAGATTGGGTAGCTTTGCGGGCCTCTACGCTTTTTCCAACCTTAAGTGCAACGATAGGCTTACCCAATTTTCGTGCTTTTTTTGTCAGTTCTTCGAAAGCTCTTAAGTTCCCAATACCCTCTATGTGTAATCCTAAAGCGGTAACACGGGGATCCGAGAGGAGATACATTCCAATCTCTGAAAACCCAAGACTGGCCTGATTTCCCACACTCATTATATATGAAATAGGAAGTCCACGAGTTTGCATAGTAATGTTTATTGCTATGTTTGAGCTTTGCGTTAGTATGGCAACGCCTTTGTCAACGCTGGTTCCACCATGTTGATCAGGCCATAACGCCGCATGATCTAAATAATTGATAAACCCATAACAATTTGGACCTAATATTGGCATGTCACCGGCAGCCTCAATAAGGGACTTTTGCAGCTCTCCAGAACCTTGCTTATCGCCTTCCGCCTCTAGAAACCCTGATGCGAAACATACAGCACCACCAGCATTTAAACTATTTAGCTGCTTTACTACTTCGATTGTTAAATTTCGGTTAACGCCAATAAAGGTAGCGTCAATTATAGTTGGGATATCTTCTAAATCTTTAAAAGATTTTATACCTAATATTTCTTCTCTAAACGGATGAACTGGAAATATTTTCCCTTTAAAACCAATTTTAAGTAACTGCTCTATAACAGAGCGGCACCATACACCACCTCCCACAACAGCAACACTATTAGGAGAAAATAAGCGACTTAAACGTGATTTTGTACTCATTTTTATTACTAAATAAAAGTTACATTAAGAGCCTAGCGGGCGGAGCAAATCTCGACTAATTATATGTCTTTGAATTTCCGAAGTGCCATCCCAGATACGTTCGACACGAGCGTCCCTCCAAAATCTTTCTATTGGATAATCATCCATCAAACCCATGCCACCGTGAATTTGTAATGTAGTATCTGTCACACGGGCCAACATTTCGGTTGCATATAATTTGGCGCTGGCAATTTCTCTATTTGAGGACAAATTTTGATCTAAACGCCACGCACCACTGAGCGTTAAAAAATCTGCGGCATCAATTTCAGTGATCATATCTGCTAATTGGAAACTCACACCCTGAAATTTTCCAATTTGCTGACCAAATTGTTTCCGCTCAGCACTATAATTCAAAGCATATTCAAAACAACGCCTTGCCCGTCCTACTGACATTGCAGCCACGGTAAGCCGAGTGGCGTAAAGCCAAGTATTCATTACTTCGAAGCCACCGTCTATTTCACCAAGAATTTGTTCTTTAGGCAGACGACAATCATCAAATTCTAAAATCATGTTTTTGTAGCCTTTGTGACTGACCGAATTATAACCGTCTCTTATTATGAAACCCTGTGTTCCTCTATCCACCAAAAATGCTGTTATCTTTTTTTTGGGCCCTTTTTCTGTTTCCTCCTCACCCGTAGCTATAAAAACAATTACAAAATCAGCATGTTCTGCTCCTGATATGAAGTGCTTAGTTCCATTCACAATCCAATCTGTTCCCTCTCTCTTCGCAAAACATTTCATACCTCTTACATCAGAACCTGCATCTGGTTCCGTCATAGCTAAAGCATCCATTTTTTCTCCACGTACAGCAGGCAATAAATAATTTTCAATCTGTTCACCTTCACAAGCCATCAGTATGTTTTGCGGCCGACCAAAAAAATGGGTCAAGGCCATTGATCCACGACCTAACTCTCGCTCTACAAGAGCGAAATCTAAATGATTTAATCCTGCTCCACCCACCTCTTCTGGGAAATTACAGGCATAAAAGCCCAAATTAATACATTTTTGCTTAATCTCTTTTGCAATTTCAGTTGGCACAAAACCTTTATTTTCAACTAAATTTTCGTGAGGATAGATTTCGTTTTCAACAAAACTTCTAACAGTTTCAACGATCATTTCCTGTTCTTCTGTTAATCCAAAAAACATATTTTCACCAATCTCAAATTTTTCCAGATAAATTTTGTAAGTTTTCAGCAACAGGCGATACAGGTAGAGAAGACTTTCGTTTTTTCATATCAATATGAAGCAAGAATTGCTCACAAGTTGATAGGATACAACCATCTTCCGCACGCTGCATAGAATGAAAAAGTTTGAGTTTTTTTCCATCAATAAGTTTTACCATCGTGTCTACTATAATATCCTGACCTGCATGAGTTTCATTTAAAAATTTTATTGACGTTTCAACAGTAAAATAGCTGTAACCAGATGAAACATAAGTCTTATCTGCGCCAATGGCCCAAAGAAACCCATCTGCTGCGTCACTATATACCTGGCCATAACGCCCTTCATTCATATGCCCATTATAATCAGTCCAATCAACAGGTACTTTTCGAGAAACTGTCCGCATTTTAGGAGCGATATCAGACAAATTAATAATCTTTTCTTCATGACTATTAACTATTTTTCCAGCAGCTTGATCTTGTTGTTTCAAAGCACGAAGTATGACGATTAAATTATCATCACGAATTCGCTCAAGTTCCCTAATTGAATATTTTCCAGACTGGCTATCAGATTGATCTGCAATATCCTGTATAAGTTCTTTTGTCAGTTCAGGAACATCCATAAGTTTTGTCCAAGGCCATTTTAAACAGGGACCAAACTGCTCTATAAAGTGGGCCATGCCCCCTTCTCCACCAGCGACTCGATACGTTTCAAATAGCCCCATTTGAGCCCATCTAAGGCCAAATCCATACCTGATTGCATTATCTATTTCTTCAGTTGTAGCAACTCCATCCCGTATTAACCAAAGCGCCTCCCTCCAAACAGCTTCAAGAAACCGATCAGCAACGTGAGCGTCTATTTCTTTACGAATATGTAAAGGATAACAACCTACCTCATGAAGCAACATTTTTGCCGATTTACAATGCTCATCACTTGTTAAACTCCCAGGAACAACTTCAACCAACGGAAGCAAATAGACAGGATTAAACGGATGACACACCATTATCTGCTCAGGAAAAGATGAGTTTTCTTGCAATTGAGATGGCATAAATCCAGAAGTTGAGGAACCTATAACTGCTATATTTTTGCAGTAGGTTTGTATTTCTGATAACACTGCGTGTTTGATATCTAAACGCTCTGGCACACTTTCTTGTATCCATAATGCGTTTTCTACTGTTTCTTGGATTGTAGAACAAAAATATAAAGTACCTTCTTCTGGAAGCTTAAAATCATACAACATGGGCAACGCCCTCTTTGCATTTGAAAGTACTTCTTCAACTTTTCTTTTTGCTTCCGGATCTGGATCGAATACTTTCACATCCCAGCCATTTAGCAAAAACCGAGCAAGCCAGCCTGCTCCAATAACACCGCCACCAACAATTGCAGCTACTTTTTTCATAAATCATCCCTTGCATAACGAAGCATTTTAAAAATCTGCCTTCTAAGTTAGTTAACCGGAGCTCTTTTAATCAAGTTTAGCTTATTCCGGACGTCTTTTGGTCCGATGACTTTTGCCCCCATTGCCTCAATAATTTCCTTTGCTCGTGAAACTAAATTTTCATTCTTGGCTAAAACTCCCTTCTCAAGCCAAAGATTATCTTCCAAGCCTACTCTCACATTGCCTCCAGCCAAAATTGCTGCAGCAACATAAGGCATCTGATTTCTCCCAAGAGAGAATGCACTGAAGGTCCAGTTTTCAGGAACATTATTCACCATGGCCATGAATGTATTCAAATCATCTGGTGCGCCCCAAGGCACTCCCATGCACAATTGGACTAAAACATCATCTTCGATGATCCCATCTGCTACCAACTGTTTTGCGTACCAAAGATGTCCAGTATCAAAGGCCTCTATTTCAGGCTTAACTCCTGCCTTGGTCATTATTGAACCCATGGCCTGCAGCATTCCAGGAGTATTGGTCATAACATAATCAGCTTCGGCAAAGTTCATAGTTCCACAATCCAATGTGCATATTTCCGGTAGACACTCAATAATATGTGCCACCCTCTCTTCAGCACCAATCATGTCTGTTCCCTCGGCAACAGGTAACGGATTCTCAGTACCGCCAAATACTATATCTCCACCCATACCAGCTGTAAGATTAAGAACGACATCTACATCAGCATCTCTAATACGTTCAGTAACCTCACGGTAATAGGCTAAGTTTCTACTAGGTTTTCCAGTTTCAGGGTCACGAACATGGCAATGAACGATGGCAGCACCTGCTCTCGCGGCATTAATCGCACTATCAGCAATATCTTTTGGGCTTCGAGGAACGTATAGGCTGCGATCCTGTGTACTACCTGATCCTGTCAATGCACAGGTTATAAAAACTTCACGATTAAGGTTTAGTGGCATTTCTTTCTCCAAAATAACTACTTATAAATTGTCAGATAGATCAAACATAAACTTTGCTGTATTTACCAATTTAAAAGGCAAGCGCGACAAAAATAAAAATTAACCTCTAAAACCAAGGGCAACCACAAATTTTTCTGAACTATCCGATCGACTGCTTGGAGGCTTAACGTTGTATACTTTTTTAAATTTCTGTTTCAATAAAGTTTGCAGATCACTTTCCGCTCCACCAGCCAAAACTTTAGCAACAAAAGTTCCACCCTCCTCCAAAACATCAAAAGCAAAATAAGCTGCTGTTTCACACAGTGCCATTATTCTAATGTGGTCTGTCTTTTTATGACCAGAAGACGACGCCGCCATATCAGACATTACAACATTCGCTTTACCTTCGAGAATATTTTTTACCTCGACATCTGCGTCGTTCGCCATAAAGTCAAGCTGATGGAAGGTGGCCCCAGGCAAAGCTTCGACTTCCTGTAAATCTATCCCAATAACCGAACCAATTTCGTTGTTTCTTTTCACACCAAGTGAATTCACTAAATCGACTGCAACTTGGCTCCAACCACCCGGAGCACAACCCAAATCAATCACTTTTGAACCTGGTGTCAAAAAATTATACTTTTCGTTTAATTCTAATATTTTAAATGCGGCGCGACCGCGAAAACCTTCAAGTTGTGCTCTCTTTACATAGGGATCGTTTAATTGTCGCTGCAACCATTTAACCTGGCTAACCGTTTTCCCTCTGGCAGATTTTACCTTTACTTTAAGATCCCGCTGCCCACGACCAGATGTATTTTTAGATTTTGTTATTTTTCTCATCAATCGTTCGATTTAATACTAAACAGTTCATTTATTTTACAGAATAACGTCTTCTAAAACTCCATTAGCTGACATTTGTACATATAAAAGTCCTTCCCGAAGCCCACGATCTGCAACAGTTAATTTGTCAGTTGGCCAACTTCTTAACATAGCCTGCAAAATAGCTGAACCGGACATTATCAAAGCCTGCCTGTCCCGCCCAATTCTAGGGTCTTTTTTACGTTCGTCTGGGCCCATAACTAAATATGAGCGAATTACCTTATCTATCTGATCTGTCGTCATTCTCAAGCCATCAACTTTAGTTCGATCATAACGACGCAGGCCGAGATGGGATGAGGCAACTGTAGTAACAGTACCTGACGTTCCTATAATCTGAAAACTTGCATCTATTTTATTATCGTTATAGGGCGCAAAATCGGCTAATTTTTCTTCAAAGTACCAACTCATGAGAGCAAATCGAGCGGCGTCATCTTCCACATCATTAAACTGATCTCTTAACGTGGCTACACCTAAAGGTACCGAAATCCAATCAACAACTCTGGCGGCAGGAAATGGGCTTTCAATTGAATGAAAGCCGGAATGTAAGCGCATAATTGATTTAGGCCTCTCATGTGAAGGAACAGCACTTAAATCAATCCAGATAAGCTCTGTAGAACCTCCTCCAATATCAACCACAAGTAATTGTTCAGATTTTGAACTCACGAGAGGAGCACAGGAGATAACCGCAAGCCGAGCCTCTTCCTCTGTATCTATAATATCAAGTTTTAAACCTGTTTCTTGAAAAACTTTTAGAATAAAATCTTTCGAATTTTTAGCTCTTCGGCAAGCTTCAGTTGCAATCAGCCGTGAGTACTTCACATCATATTTATCTAACTTTTGCTTACAAACTTTAAGAGCCTGAATTGTTCGGTTCATAGAGTCCCGACTTAATCTCCCAGTTTTTTCAAGCCCAGCTCCTAATTGTACAGATTTAGCAAAACTGTCAATGACGTGAAACTGAGCGCCTTTTGGTTGAGCAATCAACATACGACAGCTGTTGGTGCCCAAGTCGAGTGCTGCATATAAAGCCTCAGGCCCCGATTCATTTTCTAGAGCGCTCTCAACCACGCGAGGGAAAGTCGCTTTTTTAACTGGCTTTTTGGGCGCCATTTCCCACGCCCTCCGTTATAAGTTAAATTGACGATACTTCGGAGAATAATAGCGTGCAAGACAATTTAATTTTACTTGCCTTAACCAAACGTCGCTGCTGCGATCCTTATTGTCGAAATTTAGCTTTAGATAAAATAGTAACTGGCATACCAAAAAGGATAAATCCGCTAAGGAGTCGATCTATGCATGATGTGATAATTGTATACTGGAGAGATATACCTGCTCAGGTCATAGTTGGCAAAGGTCGCCGTGCTAAGAAAATACAACTTTCAGAAAGGTTCGAACAAGCGATTGATAGAGCCGCGATGAAGTCTGATCAAAAGACTACAGATGACTACCTGGCTGAATGGAGAAAAGCTGAACCTTTTCAGATTGTAGGTGACCCAGAGCATATTGCAGAAGAACAAGCAAAAAAAATTGAAGCCGAATATGATAAAGAAAAATTAATAGCTCTTGTAAACAATAATGGTCGGGCTAAGTAACCAAAATCAAAGGTTTGAACATGGCACTTTTTGGATTAAAAACAAAGCATTCACAGGCACCTCAGGTTAGCCAAAACCTTGAATTATTTCTAAAAAATTTTTCGATTGAAGTCATGCCAAGAACTGCTGAAAAAGTGGAAAATTTTAAAGATATACTACCAAAAAATACGAGGGTTTACATCGCTCATATTGAAGGAACACCGATTGAAGATATGGTGGATACCGCAAGGCGTTTGGCAGAGGATGGCTTTCCTACCATGCCACACTTTCCTGCCAGAATTATAAGCAATAAAGCAATGTTAAATGACTGGATTACACGATACCAGGGTGAGGCAGGAGTGGATCAAGCTTTATTGTTAGCAGGCGGTGTCAGTAAACCGCATGGTGAATATAAAAGTTCTATGGAACTTTTAGAAACTGGTCTTTTTGACAAGGCAAATTTCAAAAATATCCATATCGCTGGCCATCCAGAAGGAAATAAAGATATAGACCCAGACGGAAGCAGAAAAAATGTTGACGCTGCCTTAAAATGGAAACAAAATTTTAAAAACAAAACAAACGCTAAGATGGCAATAGCAACTCAATTTGCTTTTGAGGCCGGGCCCATTATCGAGTGGGCAAAATCAATTAAAGCTGCAGGTATTGATATACCAATTCATATTGGCATTGCTGGACCCGCCAAGTTACAAACCTTAATCAAATTTGCTATTGCATGCGGCGTAGGCCCTTCCTTGAAAGTGCTACAAAAACGAGCGACAGATGTGACAAAACTTCTCTTGCCATACGAGCCTGCAGAAGTTCTATCTCAGTTAGCTGATTATAAAGCAAATAACCCAGAATTTAATATTTCGAGCGTTCATTTTTTTCCACTGGGCGGTATAAAAACAAATGCGAAATGGGTGACAGAAAATGGTGGAGCTTCAGGAATTCCAGCAAACCAAGTATAAGGACAAAAAATGGTTAAAACTGTTGTTGAATCCAAAACTAAAACTGCCGTTTTAGGTTTCGACCGTCCCTTTTGTGTTATAGGTGAACGAATAAATCCAACGGGCAGAAAGAAGTTAGCTGCAGAACTTGAGGCGGGCGATTTTTCAACCGTGGAAAGAGACGCACTTGCCCAGGTTGCAGCTGGTGCGGATATTTTAGATATCAATGCAGGTGTTGTGTATAATTCCAATCCTAACCCCAACGAAACTGAACCGCCTTTAATGAAAAAAATGATTGAATTGGTTCAAGGGCTTACGGATGTTCCCATATGTATCGATAGTTCAGTTCCAGAAGCACTGGAAACAGGTCTTGAAACGGCGGAAGGGCGTCCTCTTTTAAATTCCGTTACTGGTGAAGAAGAGCGCTTAGAGTTTGTATTGCCATTAGTGGCGAAATATAATGTTCCCGTGGTGGCAATAAGTAATGATGACACCGGTATTTCAGAGGATCCTGACGTCAGATTCGCGGTTGCTAAAAAAATAGTGGAACGTGCTTCGGATTTCGGAATACCTGCCAACGACATTGTTGTCGATCCCCTAGTCATGCCTATCGGGGCAATGGCTACTGCTGGGAATCAAGTATTTACTCTCGTTCGTAAATTAAGAGAAGAGTTGGGAGTAAACACCACATGTGGCGCGTCTAATATTTCTTTTGGATTACCCAACCGACACGGTATCAATAACGCATTTTTACCGATGGCTATGAGTGCAGGAATGACATCTGCTATAATGAACCCAGTTGCATTACCTATCACGCAGAAAAAAATTGCTGAAAAGAAAGCAGAGGTGATGTCTTCGGGAATAATTATTCCCGATGAGATGGATGATGAAACTTTCGTTTCTATCTTTGGAATGGGGTCTACTAAATCCCATCCAGGCAAAGAGATGGAAGCAATAAGAGCGGCAAACTTACTCACAGATAATGATCCACATGGTGGAGCTTGGATAAAATTTAATAAGCCAGCTAGCACTTCATCAGAAGGCACAGGGGACAGTGGAAGGTCCCGAAGACGCGGTGGTAGACGACGTAGCTAAATTAATCCGTAAGTGCAAAGCTTGCAGATTTGATGAATTAAAATTTTATCAAATATGTATAGCTCGTCCATAAGCGTCTAATACACTTTCATGCATCATTTCAGAAAGCGTAGGATGAGGAAATACTGTCGAGATTAGATCTTCCTCAGTTGTCTCTAATTTTTGACCCAGCACATAACCTTGAATTAATTCGGTAACTTCTGCTCCTACCATGTGTGCTCCCAAGAGTTCGCCTGTTTCAGCTTCAAAAATTGTTTTGATTAAACCTTCTTGCTCTCCCAAAGCAATAGCCTTTCCGTTACCAATAAATGGAAAACGACCAATTTTGACTTTAAGACCCCTTTTATTTGCCTCTTCTTCAGTCAATCCAACACTTGCTATTTGAGGATGGCAGTAGGTACAACCGGCAATAGAAATTGGATCAACAGGATGAGTATGCTTTCCAGCTATGATTTCGGCCACCATGACGCCTTCATGACTTGCTTTATGAGCTAACCAAGGAGCACCAGCAACATCTCCAATTGCATAGATACCATCAATACCAACATTGCAGTTATTGTCAGTTTTTATATGTGACTTTTCAGTCTTAATTGATAGATTTTCTAGCCCTAACCCTTCTATATTTCCAACAATTCCAACAGCTGAAATAATTGTATCAAATTGTTCCGTTTTTGTTTTGCCATCACTTTCAATCTCTACATGAGCTAAGTTTTTCTTGCGCTCTACTTTCTTCACTGAGGCATTAGTAAAAATTTTCATGCCCTGTTTCGAGAATTGTTTAAGTGCAAAAGCAGCAATCTCCGCATCCTCGACCGGGAGAATTCGATCAACTACCTCAATAACTGTGGTATCAGCGCCAAGAGTATTATAAAAACTCGCGAATTCTATTCCTATCGCGCCCGACCCAACGACCAAAAGCTTTTTAGGCATACGAGAAGGTGTTAAAGCATGCTTATAAGTCCAAACGATTTCACCATCTGCCTCTAATCCAGATAGTTCCCGTGCTCGCGCACCTGAAGCGATAATTATGTTTGAGCAAGATAATTCCTTAGTATTATCATTTTTCTCCACTTTAACTTTACCCTTCTCCAAAATAGTCGCATCTCCAATAAACGATGTGACTTTATTTTTTTTCAATAGATGAGTAACGCCTTGATTCAGCTGTTTTGAAATTCCGCGAGAACGCTTAATAACTGCATCGAGATCAAAAGATATTTTTTCTGCGTTTAACCCAAACTCATTTGCCCTATGCATCAAATGAAAAACTTCAGCAGATCGCAACATTGCCTTTGTCGGAATGCAGCCCCAATTAAGACAAATACCGCCCATATGCTCACGTTCAATTATCGCCGTCTTTAGACCAAGCTGCGCACACCGGATAGCAGCTACATAGCCCCCTGGACCAGCACCAATTACGATTACATCAAAAACACTCTGCGACATCTATGGCTCCAAAAAACATATTGTTTAACGTTAAACTATTTGACCCAATTGTTCAATATGCCTTTTAGAAAAATATACTGAAAGTTAAGCTGCATATTCATTAATTCGCGAAAGAATGCCCTGATAACCGCCTAGATCAAAATACTCTTGTTCAAATAGTGTGGTTTTACGACCTAATGGGTTATTTCTGCTAGGAAAGCGCCCATAACTCCTTATTACTTCACGGTGTGCTCGAGCATGCCTTAGTAGATTATTACCAGATGATGGAAGTTTTTCTATTATTTGCCGAATACACCTTTCCTGATCGTATAGGTTTTCAGAATGCATTAAAGGCATATAAAATAATTGCCGTGCAGGCTCATCTATTTTCAGATCAAATCCATATTTTATTGATTGCTTGGATGCAGCAATGGCAATCCTGTCGGAGGCAAAGGAATTTTTACTTCCACGAAAAATATTTCGTGAGAACTGATCCAAAACTATAATATAGGCTAAAGCTCCAGAGGGATAAGTAAGCCACAAGCTATGCCCTCCAGCTAGAGTTTGCTCTAAAGTTTTCTTAAATTTTTGCTCTATCAAACGATCCAAGGACTCATCAGAGCTATACCAATAATTAGGCCCAACTTCATCGAGCCAGAAATTTAAAATAAATTCGGGATTCATGCCTGTTTCCTGCTTTTTTGAAACATTAAGACATGAGTTTTATTTTTTGTGAAGTAATTTTATTACTTCTATACACTTTCGTCCAACTCTTCTGCAGCCTCAATGGCCAATTCTTGCGCAATTTCGACAGCAACGACAGAGGTTGTGGGTGATACGGTTGCATAACTGGACGTATCTACATCAGAAATTCCGCGTTGTGTCATTCTATAGAATCCATAACCCGTTAATAAACCTAACAAAGCAGCTAATATTACAAAAAAACCTCTTGGTCCAATTTCAGTCATTAAATACCCTGTGAATAAAGGTCCACTAATAGCGCCTAACCCGTTTAAAAAAAGAAGCCCGCCAGACGCCGACGCCATGTCGTCCGGCTCCAAAAAGTCATTAGTATAGGCAATCAACAAAGAATATAGAGGATTGGACATCCCCCCTATGAAGAATGCGCTTCCCAAAAGTATTATAAAAATATTTTCACCAAAGATCGCAGATACAGCCGCAATAAAGCCTATAGCTGATGTTGCAATAATCAAAATCCTGCGATCCATGCGATCGGAAAGCCAACCAACAGGAAATTGAAAAACCATTGCTCCTATATAAAATGCCGCGACAAAAATTGAAATTTGTGGCAAGGATAAATTAGCACTGGTCCCAAATACAGGGGCCATCCCAAACTGAGCCGAAAATATACCACCTAAAAAAAACATCCCCACACATCCTAAAGGTGAAGTAGAAAATAGTTCCTTAATACTCATTGGTTTCGTGGTCTCAAAGGCTGGTGTAGGAGTGATCGATAATAAGATTGGCGCAAAAGAAATCGAAACCAAAACAGAAATTAAAACAAAGAGCTCAAAACCACTGGGATCGCCTATGAGCAATAAAAGTTGTGCAGCCACAATGCCTGCCATTTGAACAACCATGTAAGACGATAAAAGTTGTCCTCTATTTTCGTTTGTTGCCGCGTTATTCAACCAACTTTCGGCGGTAATATAAACACCACAAAAGCAAAAACCTATGATTACCCTTCCTCCGGTCCATACCCATGGATTGACCAAAAGAGGATACAAGATAAGGATTGCAGATATAAAGGATGCTAAGGCTGCAAAAACTCTAACATGTCCAACTCGCCGGATTAAATCAGGCACAAGCTTACTCGCTCCTAAGAAACCCACAAAATAGGCTGACATTACGACTGACATTTCGAAAGTAGAAAAGTCTTCTAATTCCCCTCTTACACCAAGTAAGGTACCTTGCAGGCCGTTTCCAAGCTGCAAAAAAAGCATACCCAACAAGAGAGCCCAAGACCCCTGCATAAAGAACAACATATATACACCTCAAAAAGATCTAAATTTTTTTCTATGGAAATAGGAGAGAGGAATCACCATAGGAAAAAAATCTATATTGTCTCGTTATGGCGTGATTGTAGATAGATTCAATAGTTTCTTTACCCATTAAAGCCGAAACTAGCATCATCAAAGTAGACTTGGGCAGATGAAAGTTAGTCATTAATCCATCAGCAACTATAAATTTGTAGCCTGGATAAATGAAAATGTCGGTTTCACCACTCCACGCGCCTAAAGTATCATTTTGTTGAGCAGCAGTTTCTAATAATCTTAAGGCAGTTGTTCCAACCGGTATAATTCTGCCTCCATTTTTTTTGGTTTGTTTAATTTCTTCTACTGTCTTTTGATTGATTTCTCCAAATTCAGCATGCATTTTATGCGCTCTAATATCTTCGCTTTTAACTGGCAAAAATGTTCCTGCCCCCACATGAAGCGTTACAAATGAGGTTGCCACACCCTTTTTCTTTAGTCTTTCAAGCAAACCTAAATCAAAATGTAGGGATGCTGTTGGAGCGGCTACGGAACCTATTTTTTGAGCAAAGATAGTTTGATAATCTAAATTATCTCGCTTGTCAGCTTGACGTTTAGAGGCGATATATGGAGGCAATGGCATGGCACCAAGCTCTTCCAAACGATTTAAAAACTCGATGTTATCCTTATTAAAGTGAAGTATGCCCTGCCCATTAATCTTGTCGATAAGCGTCGCTTCAAAACTTTTATCAAAGGTTATTTTTTCGCCAACCCTTACTTTCCGCAACGGTTTAATTAGTGCACTCCAAATACTCTCTTTCTTTGAAGCTAACAAAGTCACTTCAATTTTAGCAACGGCTACATTATTTACATCAATTAACCGACTTCTAAAACCGTTTAACCTTGCTGGAAGAACTTTTGTATCATTGAAAACTAGTCTATCGCCAGGTTTTAAAAATTCTGGAAGATCACCAACAGTACTGTCATCGATTTTATCACCTTTAGCTACTAACAAACGAGCTGCAGATCTCGGACTGACGGGTCTTATAGCAATTAATTCTTCTGGCAACTCAAAGTCAAAATCACTTAAATTCATCATTAATCCAAATTAGGAACCGGTCGACGGAAAATTTCTCTAAAAATAGCCGGCGTAAAAATAGAGAGGGGATTGACTAACACCTCTGGCTTATCCGCATTTCCCTTTAATCTATAGTTAAAACCTAGAAGTCCCTCACCTTTTCTGGTAAAAATTGATCCAATCGCATTCACAACATAAAGAGGTGACAAAACGCCCTGCATGTTCAAATTGTTAGTAGCTTTGGCATAATATCCCTCCAATGAAATACCTATGGAAGGTCCAAAGGCGGAGGCTTTCTCAAACTTTATTTGATCTGGCAGATTTTCAAAATCAGCTTCAATTTCATTTAGAACTAAACCAGGGCCCTGTAATTGATCTAGCAAGCCGACAATGCTGATAGCATCTAAAAGCTCTAATAAAGCAGGCATATTCCGTAAACGAATATTTTTTATTTTCAATCTCCCTCTCATCCCCTGTTGGTTTTTTATATGTCTTAGACTTAGCTCAGCTGTACCACCGTCGGCCGCTTTTGCAGCTCCTAGAGCTCGAATAAAAGCACCAGCATTATTAGATTGGGCCTGAATACTGTAGCCATCTTCTATTCTTGTTATATCCCCACCGAATGAGGCAAGGTCATTCAAGCTCCCAGAAAAAACACCTTTTCCTTTCGCATCCAAAGTTGCTGTTAATCTTGAAATAAATTGTTTTTCATACAATTTTAATTCATCAAGATAAATTGATAAGGGAGCTGGTTTTTCTGATGAGTTTCGAGCTAATGGTAATTTTAAAAATTCTTGCATATTAAGTTGGCCACCGCTGATCACGATCTGACTGTTCGGCTTAACAGACAATTGGAGATCAAATACCTCCTTCAATGCTAATTTGCTAAAATTGAGATCAAACTTATTATCTTGTTTTTGTAAAGCAGAGCCACTCAAAGTTAAATTTTTAGAACTTAAAAATATATTATCGACTAGGAGCTGCTCTCCTAAAATTCCAGAAACCTTTAACTCAGTTTTTTCATCATTTTCTTTAATCCAATCTAATGGGAAGTATCTCAGTTCAGCCCCATACAAGTCACTAGTTAAGTCAAATTTCACTTTTTTATCTTTTAAAAATTTCAAGGATAGCTCAGCCGGCGCTGAACCATCAATTTTTAGATCAGGCAAACCTAGCGGAAAAAGGTCTAACGCTTTTTCTGACAATTCAAAATCAACTTCAAGATTTTTAGAGGCATCTTCTCCAATAGACTCTACAAATAGAGCCCTAACAGGTAAATTACTTACTAATCCATCTCCCTGTATTTCTAGAACTTCGTTATTAGCAAAGAAATCTAGGGATCCATTTGTAATCTGAAAGTTTGGATTAGTTAGGTCAGAAGAAAATCTTTCTGCAGTCGCAGAAACCTCATAAAAAACTTCATCCGGTTTTAAATCTTTCTTGAGGAGTATCTTAACAATGCCTTGCCCTGAAACCGCTGCACTTCCTAAGTTTGTTGGTTGCTTTATTCTATCCATCAATTTTAGAGGAGGCTTGTTTAATACATCTGAAAATGAGCTTAAACGTCCATCGGCTACAATCAAAATCTCTGCTGGGGTTGGCTTTATTCGACTATCTTCGATAAAGAACCTACTACCACTGATGTCAATAGTTCTCTTATTTGAGTCAAAAAATAATCCCTTTTCCAGAATGACAGTCGTCGAATAATTTTTCGAAACAAAATGACCCGAAGATTTATTAATGGGAGGAAAACCTTTTAAGGGACTGAAGGTTGTATCAGAGAATCCAAAACTCCAAGAGAGCATTGGGTTAATCCCTTTTTCCATTTCCATTTGCATTGAGATATCGAACAGTTTGCTTTCTTCAAAATGATCAACCACCCATTGCCTTACTTTTGGCTTATGAGTTTCTGACCAAAAATGAAGAATTTCGCCTAAATCTGCGGTATCACTTTGCGTATCTAAGGAAATATCCCAATTTTTTTCTTTTACTGAAATAAATCCCGTTGTGTTTATACTGACGTTGGATGTTGCATCATGAATATACAGCTGTGGTATTTCTATATCAAATGGAGCAAGCTGAACTTTAAAAGTACTACTAGCAGAAGTTGACATTATACCGTTGTTTAAAAACCCAAAAGTTCCAGTTTCAAGATTAGAGAAGTTTAATTGTGCTACAAATGTTTCTGGTAAATTTTTAATATCTTCAATAATTAAAAAACCATCAGCCGTTGCTTTTAAATCTTTACTATCGAAAAATATCTCATCAAAATTAATCTCACCACTACCAGGTGCATACGAAAAATATGTTCGGGCGAAATCAAATGCTATTGGTTTAATATCACTCGACGGTCTAAACACACCTTTTCCTATTTGTAATGTAGCGTTTACGGGGTTTAGGCGTCCCTTATCATCCAAAGAGCCTCTAAGCGCACCAGAAATTGGAGCATCCAAAACGCTCAACCATCCAAATTCACGCGACTGCAATGCTATATCTTGAGAAGGTATATCTTTTAGTATTAAACCAAACTCACCATTAAGTTTACCTATAGGACTTTTAAAATTTGCCTCAACCGTTGCCACAGCAGTATTACCAGTGAGCAAAGCTAAATCAAAACTCATTGTAAGAGTCTGATCTTCACGAGACGCCCGAAAACGAGCGCCATCTATAGTATAATTCTTATTATTACGCTCATCCTCAAGTTGTGCAGTTAAGCCAAACAAGTTTAAATCTTGGAATTTTTCCATTTCTTTTGTTGATAAAAAATAATCCAATCTCTTCAGAAAGGCTAAAGTGTCAAAATTATCAGTCTCAAAAAAATCGGACGGACCAAACTTATAGTTTAAAGATCCATTTTCTAGTCTTTTTATAGATAAATTTGAACCATCTAAGGTTACTGAGGAAACCCTAAATTTACTGGAAATCAAATCAACCAGGGAAAACTTTGCAGCCAATGAATTGAAAGATAACATTGGCTCTTTCGTAGGAGATAACAAATTAATATTTCTAACCACTAATTCGGGAATAAAATTGTCATCCAAAGACAAATACAAATCATCAACTTCTACAAAGTATGGAAAAGATAACAAATTAGCTTCCGATATAATCTTACTAGCAAACCTTTGTGGAATTAAAACCTCACGATCTCGCAAAACTGATATTAGAGAAATCGTTACAACTACTAAAAGTAACAGTAATGAAATAGAAAGAGTTACAACCCATCGAGTAACGGAAGAGCTTGTATTTGAGAACAAAAAACTTTTAATAAATTTTTTCAAGATTTAGATCTTTTCTTACAAATATTTTCAAACGACCTAATATCATTTATACAGGTAAATAACAGGATATTAATATGGCAACTACACCCTATCCAGCCCCAGACGTAATTTTACCGAACGAGTCTGGAGACATTATTGATATTAAAGACTTCCGACCCAAAATGGTTATTCTTTTCTTTTACCCAAGAGATAACACCTCTGGTTGTACAAGAGAGGCTAAAGATTTTACCGAGAACATAAGAATTTTTAATGATCTCAATACAAAAGTATTTGGCATTTCGAAAGATAGTATCAAGAGTCATGAAAAATTTATAAAAAAGCACAATCTAAAGATACCGCTTCTATCCGACGAAGAGGGAAGTGTCTGCGAGGATTTTGATGTTTGGAGAGAAAAATCGATGTACGGAAAAATTTATATGGGCATCGAAAGGTCAACTTTCATTATCGACGGTTCTGGTTCTGTCACACATGAATGGCGAAAGGTAAAGGTCGCTAATCACGTGGAAGAAGTACTAGAAGTGATCAAGAAGCTTTGACTATATTATCACTTTCCAGAATGGCCACTTTAGTTCTCAACGAGAAAGATGGCCGAAAAAAAACTTCACTCTCATCAAAATACGCGCAAATTTGGTTTGATAATAGAAGTAATGGGACGACCATAGAAATTGGATTATCGGATCCCCCGTTATACCCTGCTCGGCCTAAGAAACCTGAGCTTGTGAGAGCCGGAGAGGTTCCTCGGCGCCGTCCGAATTCCTTGAGTGGTCAAATAGCCATACTCCATTCTATCGCCCACATTGAATTAAATGCGGTAGATTTACACTGGGATATTATCGCTCGATTTGCAGAAATACAGATGCCGGTAAGCTTTTATGATGATTGGGTAAAATCTGCACAAGATGAGAGCAACCATTTTAATCTTATATGCGATTGTTTAGAAGAGTTGGGTAGTTATTATGGTGATTTAACAGCTCACGACGGTCTATGGCAGGCAGCTATCGACACACGCGACGATTTATTAGGACGACTAGCCGTAGTCCCAATGGTTCTCGAAGCCCGAGGTTTGGACGTCACCCCAAACATGATAAAGCTATTTGAAAAAGCTAAACTGAAAAATGCGGTAAAGGCCCTGAAAACAATATATTTAGAAGAGGTTTCTCACGTTGCTTATGGCTCCAAGTGGTTTAACTTCCTATGCGGTAGAAATAATCTTGATCCAAAAATTGAGTTTCATAGATTAGTTGCAAAGTACTTCAATGGCTTTTTAAAACCGCCCTTTAATGAAGAAAAACGGGCTGATGCTGGACTTCCACCAGATTTTTATTGGCCCCTTACAGATCAATTAAGTAAAAACACTTCCTATACGTAAAATTTGACTTGCATTTTCAAATAATTTGAAACTTGTACGGTACATAATCATTGCTTATATGTTTTTTAATCGATAACTAACGTTAGTTTTGTATTTCAGCGTGGCATAACCTTGAATAAAGAAAACAAAATTAAGAAATTTTCTGAGCGGATAGAAAACTTTTGTCAAAAAGCGTTTCCCGCCCGTCAAATACTGCTTAAAAGTAATGATAAAACGTTGTTTTTTAATCTAAAATCCAGCACTCAAACCACAATAGCCTGCGGTATGTTTTGTCTAGTTGCTTGGTCAATATTTTCTATAGCGGTTATAACGATGGATAGCCTCGGAGCCGGTAATTTTAGAGAGCAAGCCATTAGAGATCAGGAGAATTACCAATTGAGATTGATGTCCCTGGCTGAAGAACGGGACTATCAACAAGACTCATCAAGACAAACACAAATAAAATTTGAGAAAGCTTTAGCGCACATATCAAAATTACAAGAAGAGCTAATGGAAATAGAAATTGAGCGTAAAGAACTTTCTACTGCTCTTAATATTGTAAAATCTAAATTGAGCACCTCTCGTCTGGAAGAAATAAAAGCTAAAGAAAACCTGAATCATTTTAAGCTAATGACAAACTCCGAATCGTCACAGAAAAGCAATCAAGAATTTTCAACCACAATAAATGCAGACAAAGAAGCTCTTCTGGCAAAAGTATTAAGTGAAACTGCAGGGCAAAGAGATATGCTACGAAGTGAGGCTTATACAGCTCGCCAAAGTGTTAAAAATATTGAAAGGGAAATAAAACTGATTGAGCAGCGAAATGAACAAATATTTCGTCTTATAGAAGAAGCTTTGTCAGTTTCAGTTGGTCCTTTGGATAAAATGTTTCGAGCGGCAGGCGTAAACCCTGACAGTGTCATTGAAACAATCAGACGTGGATATAGTGGGTATGGGGGGCATGATTTATCCTTTTTGGATGGAGATGGTGAAACAGCTTTAGGTGTTTATGATGAAAATGCGGAAAAGGCTTCAAGAATATTAAAAAATTTGGATGAATTGAATCTTTACAGGATAGCTATCGAAAAATATCCCTTCTATCATCCTGTTCAGACATCTAATAGATTTACATCCGGTTTCGGACCGCGTTGGGGACGAATGCACAATGGTACAGATTTTGCAGCTCCTCACGGAACGCCAATTCGCGCTACGGCGGATGGTATCGTATCATATGTTGGATGGAAAAGTGCTTATGGAAGACTCATAAAAATAAAACATGACTTTGGGATCGAAACGCGCTATGCACATCTCGCAAAGTTTCGTGTTAAAAAAGGCCAGAGGGTTTCTCGTGGACAACATATAGGTGACATGGGAAATACGGGACGCTCAACCGGCACACATCTACACTATGAAATAAGAATTGGCGGAGAAGCCATAAACCCAATGAAATATATTAAGGCAGCAAAAAATGTTTTCTAAGAGTAAAATTAATGAACCCGCTCAAAAAGCTCCGGAATCGGATAAACCCGTGGAGCAAGAAAAAATATCCTCCACGAACCCTGTGGTAAAACCTAAACCTCCAGCATCAATGTTGTCTCAAGATTTAAACATTGTTGGAAATATCAAAACTACTGGCGACATTCAGGTTGAGGGAATTGTAGAAGGGGATATAAAAGCTCACCTGCTAACGATTGGAGAAACAGCAACCATAAAAGGAGAAGTTGTTGCTGATGACGTAGTTATAAATGGTCGAATTATTGGTCGGGTTAGAGGCCTAAAAGTCAGATTGACTTCTACTGCTCGTGTTGAAGGCGATATAATCCACAAAACAATAGCAATAGAATCTGGTGCTCATTTTGAGGGATCGGTTCAACGTCAGGATGATCCTCTTGCAAATGGTACTAAGCCAAAAGCAGAATTTATTAAAAAACAAGAAACTGAACTTAAATCTTAAGTGTCTAATTTTTTGGCGGTATAGAATAAGTGATAGAAGCTCGTGCAACGGGCTTCTCGGTGCCTTCCGAATAGACTTTTACATCGGCTACAACAAGTGCCTTCCCAAATTTAAGAATTTCACAATTGGCAATCAGATCAGTTTTTCCTGATGGCTTTCGCATAAAATCAATTGAGCAATTCGTGGTCACTGCAAGAGCTTCTTTTCCCAGTTTTGCTAAAATCGCCATATAAGCGGTACAATCAACAAGAGAAAAAATAGCAGGGCCAGAAACAGTATTCCCAGGTCTTAAATGTCTAAAAGTGACTTTTAATCTAACTCGCGATCCAAGTTCCGAAATTTCCAAGATTTCAAAGTCGTCTTTGACCTGAGGGAATATTTCCTCGACATATTTGCTCAGCTCTTGAATAGTAAAACGTAACGGCATTATTTTAACCCTAGCATTAATACTCTAAGCTTAAGTAGATTTTTGGGGAGGACAAGATGGCTATTTTAGAACGTAACGACAAAAATTCGGTTGCTTACATCCTTTTAAATTCCCCTGACACTCTAAATTCTTTATCAGATGAAATGCTCGGTGCTTTAACTGCTGAATTTGAAAATTTAAGAAATGATACAAAAATTAGAGCCATTGTATTAGAAGGAGCAGGCAAGGCGTTTTGTGCCGGACATAATCTTAAAGAAATGACAAAAGGACGTAATGCTGAAGACGGAGGCAAAGCTTACTTTTTAGATTTGTTTAAAAGATGCGCAAAAATGATGATGTTGATACAAAAACTACCTCAACCAGTCATTGCAAAAGTCCACGGAATAGCAACCGCTGCAGGATGTCAGTTGGTAGCCACTTGCGATTTGGCCATTGCCGAAAAATCTACTAAATTTGGAGTTAATGGCGTTAATATTGGGCTTTTTTGTTCTACTCCAATGGTCGCTCTTTCTCGAAATATTACAAGAAAGCAAGCTTTTGAAATGTTAACAACTGGGGACTTCATCTCTGCAGAACAAGCAAAAACTTTAGGACTTGTTAATAGGGTGGTAGAAATGGAAAATTTTGATTTGGAAACAGAAAAACTGGCTGAACAAATTGCTTCAAAACTGGGAGTGGCCGTCAAAATTGGGAAGGAAGCATTTTACAAGCAATTGGAAATGCCAATATCTGAAGCCTATGAATACACAGGACAAGTAATGGCCGAAAATATGATGTTTCGGCAAACAGAAAAAGGCATTGACGCTTTTTTAAACAAGCGCGAACCCGCCTGGGAACAAGATTAAGATTTATAGCAGTCTAGAACCCTAGGATAGCCCTGACATCACTAGGCTTAAAACCTTCAAGCCGATATTTTTGTATCGACTTTGAGTCGTCTCTCTTTGCCAGCCGCTTTCCATTTTCGTCACAAATTAATTTATGATGATAATAAAAAGGTTTATGAAAACCAAAATAAGTATTTAATACGGTGTGAATTTTAGTCGCTTCAAATAAATCCACACCTCGAACAACGTGAGTTATTTTCTGTTGAGCGTCGTCAATCACACAAGCTAAATGATATGCGGGATAGCTTTTGCGCCATAGTACAACGTCACCAATGGTTTTTAAAAATTCAGACAATGTGAAGGATATTTTTCCTTTTTTTTGACCTAATTCGTTAAAAGTAAATATCTTTTCTTCGCCCAAATCGACTTTCATTCGCAGGACATTTTTAAAATTAATTTTTGACGATACTATATTTTCCCGACATGTACCTGGATAAATGAGACCATCCGGCCCCAACAAATTATCGCCTATATGAGGAGCACTTAAAGCTAGTTTTATATCTTTTCGGCTACAAAAACATTCAAAAAGGCCCAGTTCATTTTTAAAGTTTGACAAAATATTTTTATATTTTTCAAGCTCTTCTGATTGTCGAACTATTGTGCCATCCCAAGACAAGCCTAGCCAATCAAGATCTTCAAAGATTTGGTTTTCCCATTCTTTTTTCGAACGCGACTGATCTAAATCTTCTATTCGAATATAAAACTTTCCACCTTTTCTACGAGCCATATCGTGGGAAATAATTGCAGAATAAGCATGACCCAAGTGCAAAGGTCCAGTAGGTGAAGGTGCAAAACGAGTTATAAAAGTCAAAGCTTTTTGAGAATATAGATATTGGACTTCAAGTTGGCTTTAGGAAGATGGCTGCCATAATTTTTGTGTAGCATAGCCGCGCGACCGCTATCTACATAATACTCAACTTTTTCTTCATAAATCGGGTCGCCGAGCGTGTGATCATTGAATGAAAAAGCAAAAAGTCCACTTGGCGGTAACAAAGAAAATAAATCATCAAAAACTTTAAGCGGAGCAGCTCCAGCTCCTATTACGCCAATAGCTGTTATTATTTTGTATTGTTCCGAGTAAATTGGAATTTTAGTATCTGGATCAAATACTTTGAGACTTTTGTATATAGATTTTTTTTCAGCAATACGCACCATTTCTTTTGAAACATCCAACCCATCAAGGTTCTTAAATCCAACAGACTGGAGTGCTAAACCAGATAAACCTGTTCCACATCCATAATCTAATATTAAAGTAGATTTATCAGAAACATATTCCTTCAGCGCTTTTGCAATTCGATCAGGAGTAGCATATCCGTTTTCAATTACTTCTTGATCGTATGTTGTTGACCATGAAGCATAAAGCTCTCGACTATCAGAAGTACTGACATCATAAACTTTGTTTAAATAATTATTTTCCATAAACAATACCGTAAAGCATCAAGTTAACTTACGTCCATCAAAATTTGACAACCAGTCAGACCAAGATTTTTTTGCACGCTCAGTATAGGCTCTATAACGATCAGAACGGCCTTTTCGACCACTTTTTAAACCTTCAATGGCAGGAAATAGTCCAAAATTAACATTCATCGGTTGAAATGTTTTGGCATGCGCTCCGCCAGTAATATGGTTTACTAAAGACCCAATAGCTGTATTTATTGGGACATCAGGCATGCTTTTATTAAAAATTTCTAAAGAGGCAAAACGACCCGCCAACAAGCCAATTGAAGCACTTTCTACATACCCTTCAACACCTGTGATTTGTCCTGCAAATCGTATGTTTGATCTTGGTTTAAATCGCAGCTGATTATCAAGCAAAGTTGGAGAATTTATAAATGAGTTTCTATGAATGCCCCCAAGCCTAGCAAATTCGGCTTTTTCCAAACCAGGAACCATACGCAAAACTTCTTTTTGGGCACCATATTTCATTTTAGTCTGAAACCCAACTATATTGTAAAGTGTTCCAAGCGCATTATCACGACGAAGCTGTACAACGGCATAGGGTTTTTCCTCAGAATGGGGATTAGTCAATCCAACAGGTTTCATAGGACCAAACCTTAAAGTTTCTAATCCTCTCTCAGCCATGACTTCAATAGGAAGGCATCCATTAAAATAATTTGCAGTTTCGCCTTCCTTAAATTCTGTTTTTTCGGCGGCCAAAAGAGCATCTATAAATTTGTAATATTGCTCTTTGGTCATGGGACAATTTAAATAAGCGGTTCTCTCCTCCTCTGTTTCTCCCTTATCATATCTGGATTGCATCCAAGCCTTGGACATGTCTATTGAGTCAAAGTAAACTATTGGGGCTATAGCATCAAAAAATGCCAAAGCTTCTGTGCCAGTAAAATCCACTATAGAATTGGCTAATTTAGAGGAAGTAAGTGGACCTGTAGCAACAATCCACTTTCCCTCATTGGGAAGTGACGTAACTTCTTCGTAAGAAATTTTTATATTGGGATGGGATTTCAATTTATTTGTAATTGAATTGGCAAATTCATCTCTATCCACAGCAAGTGCTCCGCCTGCTGGCAATTTATGCTCATAAGCGGTGCTAATGACTAAACCGTTTGCACGCATCATTTCCCAATGCAAAAGCCCAACTGCGTTTTGTTCATGATCGTTTGAGCGAAAAGAATTCGAACAAACCATTTCACCTAATTTTTCTGTTTGGTGAGCAAAAGTTTTAACCTTAGGTCGCATTTCATAAAGAGTAACTTGAATACCCATATTTGCCGCTTGCCAAGCCGCTTCGCAGCCTGCCATTCCACCTCCTATGATTTTTAATGTTTTATCCATTTTGATCGACTGGAACCATCAATTCAAATTCAGATCCATCAATAATGCCGGTAAAAAAGCAACTTTTTCTATTTGTATGACAAGCTGGACCTTTTTGCTTAACTATTGCTAACAATGCGTCTCTGTCACAATCAAATCTCAACTCAACAAGTTCTTGTGTATTCCCAGAAGTTTCACCTTTTATCCAGAATTCACTGCGAGAACGAGACCAATAAGTCAGATTGCCTGTTTTAAGGGTGCGTTCCACTGCCTCTAGGTTCATCCAGGCAAGCATCAAAACTTCTAGAGTATGATTATCCTGGGCAATTACGGGAATTAACCCCGCTTCATTGTATTTAAGTGTGCTCGGCTCAAAGTTGTTCATACTAATTATCCATTTGCAACTAATGCTAGTTATCCTATCTATTAATTATAAACGAAAAGGAAAAGAGCATGCCGTCTGAAACTGACCTAATTAAATTGTATTCAGACAAAATTCTTAAATTGGCAGCTCAGCCAATTTTCCGAGAACGTTTATCAAAGCCCGATGCTTCGGCTACAAAAAGATCACCTTTATGTGGGTCCGCTGTGACTGTTGATATAATAGTTGAAAGTGGAATTATAACTAATTATGGGCAAGATGTAAGAGCTTGCGCACTAGGCCAAGCCTCGTCGACTATTCTAGGAAAGGCTATCATTGGGCGTTCTTTTTTTGAAATACAAAAGGTATTTAGAGAATTATCTAACATGCTCAACGAAAACGGTCCCACGCCCAGTAAGCCTTTTGAAGATTTTTACATATTGAAGCCAGCGTCCAAATACAAAAATAGACATGCCTCAATACTACTTGCCCTTGAAGCAACTTTGGATGCTTTCAATCAAATACAAAGTAACCATTAACAATTAAAAGATTGCACCTCTACTTTTTAAAAAAGTATGGGAATATGTAATGCTGTCGCAAAGATAAAAAATAATGAGACACATCCAATCATATCAAGCAAAATAGTTTCTTTTTGTTTCGTAAAAATCATTTTTAATTGAACAAGCATGTAACCAACCTCACTATATTTTAATAATGTTTCTCTTTTGTTCTCATATTATTCTCTATTTGTCAAATAATAATTAGAACAAATCAGGAATTAGTTAGCCAACAGATATAAGCCTAATGGATTTATCTTGCTCCATTAACCATAGAAGATTTCTAGTAGCTCTGCCCTGTAGCGTTTCTAGCTTTGGATCTTTTGCGAGCAGATATCTTGCTTGCTGGTGAGCCGTTTCCATTAACATTTCAATCATCTCAACGTTTGACATTCTAAACCTTGGCAAGCCAGATTGAGCTGTTCCAATTACATCACCAGATCCCCTGAGATTTAGATCAACTTCTGCAATTTTAAGACCATCTTCAGTCTCTCTCAAGATAGATAATCTTTTTTTGCTAGCAATATTCAGTGGTTCTTTATACAGCAACAAGCAAGTCGATTGGTTTATCCCTCGACCTACTCGGCCTCGCAATTGATGCAGTTGCGCTAACCCAAATTTTTCAGCATTCTCAACTATCATAATATTTGCTGTAGGAACATTTACCCCAACTTCAATTACAGTAGTTGCTACGAGAAGCTTAGTTTTTCCAGAAACAAAACGATCCATAATTTTATCTTTTATTTCTGATGACATTTTACCATGAACTAACTCAACTATTTCCTCTCCTAGCTTAGCCCGAAGCTGCGCAAATCGCCGTTCAGCGGCTGTATAATGTAAAACCTCACTTTCTTCGATTAGTGGACAGACCCAATATGCTTGAGCTCCATCGGCGATAGATTGTTTTAATTTATCAACAACCTCATCAATTCGTGAGCTTGAGATGAGTGCAGTTTTAATTGGTTTTCTGCCTGGGGGCTTCTCTCTAATTATGCTAATATCCATGTCACCATACTGAGCTAGAGCCAACGACCTAGGAATTGGAGTTGCTGTCATAACTAAAAGATCAACAGCACTCCCCTTTTTTCCTAATTCAAGTCTTTGGCGAACACCAAACCTGTGCTGCTCATCTACAATTGCAAGACGCAAGTCTTTAAAAACAACATCTGACTGGAAAAGCGCGTGGGTTCCAATAATAATGTCTGTCTTACCCTCTTTTAAATCATTCAATTTATTATTTCTTGCAGTACCTTTATCTCGACCCGTTAAGAGATTTAAGTTTATATCTATGTTTTCAGCCAATGGTAATAATGTTTCAAAATGCTGCCTTGCCAGAATTTCAGTGGGTGCCATTATTGCACCTTGTCCACCAGCTTCAACTGCAGCAAGTAAGCCCATAAATGCAACTATGGTTTTACCTGAACCAACATCTCCTTGTAAAAGACGATTCATCCTCTCCGGTTTTTTTAAGTCTTCTAATATATCAGTAATTGAAAGTTTTTGATCCTTAGTAAAACTAAAAGACAAGTACGATAACACTTTTTTGCTCAGAATACCGGTGGGTATATTCATTATTCCCCTTGATTTCTTTATTTTATTTCTGGCAATCGAGAGAGACAACTGATGTGAAAATAATTCATCAAACGATAATCTGAGCCTTGCAGGGTCTGTGGTTGAAGCAACGTTGGCAGATTTTGGCCGATGAGCGGCATGCAAAGAGTCTCGCCATGAAGGCCAATTTCTTTCTTTCAGTAACTTTGGATCAATCCACTCACCAAGCTCAGGCAAATTTTTCAAGAGCATATCAACCGTGCCAAACATAAGCTTTTGACTAACGCCTGAAGTGAGTGGATAAACGGGTTCAAATCGAACAATAGTCTCATTATCAGTGATCGTCTTTACATGGTGAGGGTGTACAATTTGAGGAACATCATCATAAAATTCCAGCTTTCCAGAAATTATCCTACGCTCGCCTACCGGCAGAAGAGTTTCAAGATATTGTTTTCTTGCATTAAAAAAAACCAATTGAAAGCTAACTTCTGCATCTATTACATTGATCCTGTAAGCAGAAGAACGAGTTCGACCAATTTTGTGAGATTTGACTAAAACTTCGACGGTAACGATTTGAGATGATTTAATCCCACGAACACTCTTAACGGGTACTCGGTCTAATACTGAAAATGGCAACGTAAATAAAAAATCACGAGGTTTTTCTATCGAGATATTTTTTAGATTATTAATAGTTTTTGGACCGATCCCAGAAATATTGTTCAAATCACCAAACAAATGAAATAATTCTAAAGGTCTCGTTCCCATTATTTACCAATCAAACTAAGCCACTCAGTCTCATCTAAAACTTTAAGACCGAGTTCTTCTGCTTTTTTAATCT
>NZGN01000055.1:0-20783 GCA_002691045.1 Marinovum sp. | reverse complement strand
CTGCAAGCGAGATTTATCTTATTTATTTATTGGGCTGGATTATTGATATTGTAAGCGGTGACCCTGGCGATGTTTTCAAAAACCATTCTAATTTTTTTATATGGGCAATAGTTTTTGTTCTTGTAGTCCGTCCACTTATTTTTGCCCTAGATGTATTATTAATTAACAATACCTTAATGGTTAACGTCGCCACCCTTTTTAGGTGGCGAGCCCACAAACATGTCCTGCGACAATCAATTGGTTGGTTTGAGAATGATTTTGCTGGAAGGATTGCTAACAGGGTCATGCAAACACCAAGATCAGCAGGAGAAGTCGTATTCCAAGTATTTGACGCTCTGGGATATTCACTAGCGTATGTTTTTGGAGGTTTAATTTTACTTAACAGCGTAGATTTTCGACTTATGCTTCCCATGGCAGTTTGGTTTTTATTATACCTTTGTTTAATAGTTTGGGTCGTCCGGAATATTAGCCCAGCATCCAAAGCATCTTCAGATGCTAGATCTAATCTAAATGGTCAAATTGTTGATACTTACACCAATATTCACTCGGTAAAATTATTTGCCTATCAAAACCAAGAGTTAGATAGTGCAAAGGCAGCCATCGAACAAACTCGTCAAACTTTTGCCAAAGAGATGCGTTTATATACAATAATGGACTTTGGTCTAAATATTCTAAACGGTTTATTAACAATTAGTTTGATCGGAGTTTCAATTTTTCTTTGGTATATCGGCCAAGCTACTGCAGGAACTATCGCAGCTGCATCAGCCTTAGCAATTCGTTTAAATGCTATGACTGGTTGGATTATGTGGGCAATATCTTCATTTTTTAGAGAACTTGGAGTCATTCAAGAGGGAATGGGTACTTTGGCTGATCCAATCAAACTCAGAGATAAAGAAAATGCTGAAATTTTGGAAATTACAAAAGCTCAAATTGAAATAAAGAGTTTAAGCCATCACTATGGACTCAAATCGGGAGGTTTGAATAAATTAAGTATTACTTTTAGAGAAAATGAGAAAGTTGGATTAGTCGGACGATCTGGAGCTGGCAAATCTACTTTATTGAAGTTAATTCTGCGCTTTTACGACGTAGAAGCTGGAGAAATTCATATAGATGGTCAAGATATCGCTCATGTTACCCAAGATAGTCTTCATAAGAACATCGGTGTTGTTCAACAAGATAGTAGTCTACTCCACCGATCCATTCGCGAAAATATCTGCTATGGAAAGTCAAATGCTACCGAAAGTGAAATCATTGCAGCAGCAAAAAAGGCTCACGCCCATGATTTTATTTTAAATCTACAGGATGAATACGGACGAAAAGGATACGATGCTCATGTTGGAGAGCGCGGAATTAAATTGTCTGGGGGGCAACGCCAACGAATAACATTAGCTCGAGTAATTCTAAAGAATGCCCCTATTCTACTTTTAGATGAAGCTACCAGCGCTCTAGACAGTGAAATCGAAACCCAAATTCAAGATACTTTGAAAAATATGATGAAGGGGAAGACTGTAATTGCCATCGCTCATAGGTTGTCAACAATTGCACAGATGGATCGAATACTTGTTCTGGATAAAGGTGAAATCGTAGAGGATGGAGACCACGAGTCTCTTTTATCAAGGGGCGGCTTATATTCTGAGCTCTGGCATCACCAATCTGGTGGATTTTTGAAATCGCGATAAATGAAAACTTTGCGCATCAGCTTTCGCCCTTAACAAGTTTTATCAAGAATTCTGTTGCTGAACATTAAAATGTTAAGCTAATAAAGAAGAAAAAGAGCAGTCAAAGTACAAATGAAAATAAAATTAATCCTGATTACAGTTATTTTTGCTTTTTTAAGTGCTGTTTCCTCTTGGGCAAACAGTACAGCTGCAATTAAAGAACCAATTACTTCTATTGTAGTCAAAAAATCAGACCGAAAAATGTATCTTTTTAGTGGAGAAAAGGTACTACGCAGATATCGGATTGGATTGGGCTTTTCACCCAAAGGCGACAAAAAATTTGAAGGTGATGGGAAAACACCAGAGGGTAAATATTACATAGACCGTAAGAACCCAAATAGTCAGTACTATTTATCTTTGGGAATCTCTTACCCTAATGAAACCGACAAAAGTGAAGCTGCAAGGCTAGGAAAATCACCTGGTGGTGACATATTTATCCATGGCCAAGATAAGTCACCAAAATGGTGGAAACGCGATTGGACGTTTGGGTGCATAGCGATACGCAACCATGAAATGGATGAAATTTATAGCGCTGTCGATATTGGAACACCCATTTTTATTTTGCCATGAATACCTAAGCTTGTCCCCCTACAACCAGGGTCCACCAAATTTTTCCACTTGGCTCCTGATACCAAGAGAAACCTAAATCAAGTGCGTTTGGATCTAAAATTACCGCTCTTGTGTTTTTATTTTCCATCCAAGCAGATAGAGTATCTAATTCACTCTCAAATGTTTCAGAAATTACTTCTCCTAGAAAATCTCCAGCATAGCTAAGACGCCTAGCTCTGTCTAATGGTGAGGACCCATCAGATCCAAAGTGCCAAGGACGGTTTTGAACTGACATATCACGAGAATGCGTTGCTGCCGCTGCATTTAGTCTAGCATTCAACTGCAAACTTGGTAAAGAGCGGCTAGACCTTAAAACATTTACAGCATCAAGCATCCGGAACTGTATTTGGGCTGTTGATTGAGCGCGCATATCATAAATTTTAGGCACTGGTTTTCCATCCGATGCCATTTGTATTTCTTGAGGAGCACAGCCTAATAAAAAGGCTGATATTAAAACCGAAATCATAAACTTTAGCATAACGTCCCGCACCTATGCTTTTTTTATCTAACCAACCCAATTTTTCCAATTGAGCCTACAACGTTCTTGCATTAAAATATTAAGAACACAATTAAGGTTTTTCTATGATAAAAATTAATCGCCGTAATTTTTTGAGAGTCTCAGGCGCATCTTTGTGTGCTCCAAGCCTTGCTCTATCAAATGTAAACCAAGACAACACAACAGAAATAGAAAAAGAAATTTCAGAAAACATAAGACACAATGTCTCTAGTTTTAGAGCCCTAAATTGGAAACCATATTTTAAGACGCTCAAAAGAGGTGCAATTTTAGTTGATATTTCTTCTAGGGCATTGCACTTCTGGTCATCCGACGAACAAATTTATCGTTTATTTCCATCGTCAGTTCCGATGTCTGATGACTTAATTAAAACTGGTAGAACCAAAGTAACCAAAAAAGTTGAAGGCCCAAGCTGGAGACCCACTCCTGCTATGAAAATAAGAAATCCAGAGTGGCCTGATTTCATAGGTCCAGGACCTGAAAACCCCTTGGGAACACACGCTCTATATCTGAGTTGGACATATTTCCGGATTCATGGCACCCATGACACAAGAAAAATAGGGCGCCGATCATCAAACGGATGTATTGGTCTTTACAACCAGCATATTGCAGAATTATTTGAAATAACAGAAGTTGGTACACAGGTTCTAATTATCTAAAACTTCGAATTCTGTTTAATAGAAGCATTAAAACTTAATAGATGTTTTGTTTTCCGCTCTAAGAAGATGGACAAATGGAAATTACCCCAAATAATTCAGCAGAAATTGAAATTCACTCAGCCTCTATTTTTAATGGGGAGGAGAAAATATTAGAAAACCTAAGTCTTTCTATTAGCGAGAAAAGGGTTGGGTTTATAGGTCGTAACGGTTCGGGCAAAACAACACTTTTACGCGCTATGGCTGGCTTACAAAAACTAAATAATGGAAAAGTTTTAATAGATGGGGTCGAAGTCGCAAAAGACAGAAAAGAAGCAATTAAAAAGGTTGGCATTGTTTTTCAAAACTCGGATCATCAAATCATTTTCCCAACTGTTGGCGAAGAACTTCGATTTGGTTTAACCCAACTAGGTTTAAGCAAAAATGAAGCTGACGTCAAAGTAAACGCTTGTTTAAAAGATTATAATAAACTTGAGTGGTTCAATCGATCCATTTCGACCTTATCTCAAGGGCAGAAACACTTGGTCTGTTTGCTATCAGTTTTGTTAATGGAACCAAAGGTCTTACTATTGGATGAACCATTTACTGGCATTGACATACCTACACAGCGCAAATTGGAAGAATACTTAAGGCCTTTAAATCAAACAGTCGTTCTTGTTTCCCATGTTCCAGAAACATTTGAAAACTATGAAAGATTAATCTGGATAGATGAAGGCGGTGTTCAAGCTGATGGCACACCAAGAGGTGTTATAAAAAAATATCAAGATGCCATGTATCAATACTGTGAAAAGAATATTTAATGTTCGATAATATTTCATCTCACAGCACAAAATTAGATGATGTGGCTGTTCATAAAAAGATAATCTATACCTGCTCTATCGCTGCAACTTTATTTTTTATAAAGAGTCCGATTATAATGTTCAGTATAGTTTTGGTGCTCCTGCTAATCTATTTATTTGTAGGAGGGATAAAATTTCTTTGGGCAGGAATTTACCAGCTAAAAATTACTATTCCTTTTGTAATCGTTCTGGCTCTATGGCATTTCTATTTAGACCATTTAGATAAAGGTATAACCTTTATTTTTCGTCTTATTTCCGCATTTTTACTCGCAAACCTTTTTTTAATGACGAGCAAAGTGCACGATATAATTTTAGTAATTCAAAGATATTCATCTAGTCTTAAAGTATTTGGGGCAAACCCACATGCCGTATCTATAACGATAGGCCTTTTTGTTAGGTCAATCCCAATACTTTATCAAAGAGCTAGGAATTTAATGCTTGCGCAATCAGCCAGATCGACTAAACGAGGTTTTTGGAGAATTTCAGCACCTCTAGCGATATCAATTTTAGATGACGCCGATCATGTGTCAGAAGCTCTTCGCGCTAGAGGTGGAATAAAAAAGCGAGACGATTGATGGAAAAAACAAGTGTTCTAGTTGCCTTATTTGCCGCTTTGATCGCTGTACTTGGATTGGTACCTGCTTTCCCCTTGGCTTCCGGAGTACCCATAACCGCACAAAGTTTAGGTGTGATGCTTTGTGGAACCATTCTAGGTTCAAAAAAAGGCGGTTTAGCAGCATTATTATTTATTCTTTTAACATTAGTCGGTTTACCATTATTAGCTGGTGGAAGAGGTGGGATTGGCCTGCTCGCCGGGGCATCTGCAGGTTTTATAGTAGGGTTTCCCCTTGCAGCGTATATCACTGGCTGGCTTATGGAAAAAACTAAATCTGTAGATATACAAATTTCTGTAGCCCTTTCTTCCATAGTGGGAGGCATAGTCGTACTGTATATTCCTGGCCTTATTGGAATGATGATTAATGCTGGGATGTCACTAAACGCAGCAATCATAGCTGTTTCTGTCTATCTTCCTGGCGATATTTTAAAGGTGACACTTGCAACAATCGTTACTAGTGCGATATTTAAAGCGCGCCCCGAAAGTATAATAGCCAGACATTAAGACTTTAACATCATGGCTGAACCAATACCACCAGCTGCAGCTATTGACGCAACTCCAAGAGTTCCAGGTACATTTATAACTTCATTAAACAAACGAACTGCTAATATAGTACCTGATGCACCGATTGGATGACCTCGAGAAAGAGCTCCTCCCCTTATATTAATTTTGTTCAAATCAAGATTACATTCACGCGTACATAATATAGCTTGTGCTGCATAAGCCTCCATAAGTTCTATAAAAGTTACTTTTGATAAAGCTATTCCTGTTTGATCTAAAAGTTTTTTTATTGCCCCAATTGGCGCCAAAGGAGTTTCTTCAGGAAGGACCCCACTTTTTGCATATCCTAAAACCTCGGCTCCTTTTTGAATTTTATTTTTTAAAAACTGCTCTGATACTAAAACAAGAAAGGCAGCGGCATCAGCCTCAATTGCACTGTTGGCGTGGGTAATTGTATCTGATAATACAGGGGCTCGGTCACAAATTTTTTGATTTAGTTTTCGAGTAAATAAGTCATTTTTTTGATTTAAGATTGGCGTTATTTCAGATCTGAGAATGTTTTGGGATTTAAGTGCTTTCAAATGGCTATTAATACTCCATTCGTCCTGCTCTTTTTTACTGATCTCAAACTTTTTAGCGAGCTTTGCCGTGGCTTCAGCTAAGTCAGGATCATTGAAACCAGCGGGGGCGAAAGCTGGCCTATCATATTGGACTAGTGGTTGATCAGAGTTTTCAGGATGTAATCTTACCGGGCGCTTTGAGTAACTTTCCACGCCTCCAGCAACCACAATTTCCGCATGACCATTTTTTATGAGATCAGCACCAATACTTATTGCATCTAATCCACCGCAACATTGCCGATCAATTGATACTCCACCCACTGAGAGACTTAATTTTGCTTCTAAGCTAACCATACGAGCAGGATTTCCACCAGCACCTAACGCATTTGAAACTATAAGTTCATCAACTGCGGACTTATCTATTTTTGCTTCTTTTAAAACATCTCCAACTACCTGAGCTGCTAATTCATAATAGGTCAGTGATTTGAACGCACCTAAACGTGGAGCTACTGCACTCCGCTTGGCTGCAATTATAAAAACCTGTTTACTGGTCATGAAATCGCCTTTTCAAACTTCTTAAATCTGTCTTCCCTGAAGCGAGCAAAGGCCAGTCTTTTAAATTAACCTTATGAATTTTCTTCGGCTTAAATACTGGATTAAATTCTTTGAGGATACCATAGAGTAGTTCAGAATGGACGTCACCTTTTGTTGCTACTGCGGCTACAATTCGGTAATCGCTCAGTTGATTTTCTACTGCCCAAACTGCTGCATCAATTACTTTTTCAACTGTTTTTAGTTTATCTTCGATTTCGTAGGTTTCTAACGTTTGATCAGCAATAGTAATTCGTTGGGAGCCTTCACTGATTAAAAATAAATACCCGTCTGTATTTATCGTTCCATACTCATTTATAGTTAACCAATCATCCAACCAAATTAAATTTTTGTTGGATCCTTGAGCATATTTCAGAAATAGGTAATCAGATTTTACCCATATACGGTTTTTATATGGCCCATTTTGTTCTATTTTTATGTTAACATTTGGGAAGGCCTTACCCACTGACCCAATAGGTGTAGCTTTATCTGAAACTGTTATAAAACTAGTTTCACTTGATCCATAAAATAAATTTAGAACCGCATTTGGAAAAATTTTTTCAGCCATTTCTCTAGTTTGCGAATTCAAACGCCCTCCCCCAATGAATACATTCGAAACATCGGGTAGAATTATAAAATGAGAAGATATAAATCGAATTTGTGTAGGCGTGATGTAAATAAAAGTTGGCTTGAACTGAACCAAAGCTTTTATTTCATCTTTAGATCTTAGTTGCTGAACGTGGTGCACGTTATGCCCTAAGTACAAAGCTTCAAGTATTCCATATAATGCCAATGAGTGTGTCAGGTTTCCAAATATAAGATAGTTTTCTTTCCCTTTGTGGAATGCATTTATAACTTCAAATGAGTTTACCCAGCTTTGGGCAGTTCTTAGAACCTCCTTAGGTTCTTTTGATGTTCCACCAGTTTTTGTTCTGAAAACGCCTATGTCATCACTTTTGTTGGTTTCAACTTTCTTAGAGTCCAATATGATTGGGCAATTTCCTTTGACATGTTCTTTAATAAATCTCGCTATTGGTAAATTTTTAGCTAAAGCATTTGCGAAATTGCTAGGCTCCAATTGAAGGCTCGAGTAATGTGCATCGGTATGCCACTTGAATAAACTTGCCAATTTCACCACCAAGACTTTTACTGTGATTAAGGCCTATATTCTCTGAAAAATATGTGCCTATAGCGTTGAGATTTCTTATTTTTGACGTAACTATAGTAACAACTGAACTTGGAAAATCAAAAAACACTGTATATTCTTAAATTCTGACAATTTTATTTAAAGGGAGCCAGACCGATTAATCGCATCGTTGACATTTCTAATCTTAAAAGATCTGCGGAAAAAGTTATGCGGTTGGATCGTATGGGCTCAATGCATCAATCAAGGCTTTCTTTCTTAAGACAATTTCTAAGAAGATTTTCCAAACAAAACTGGAAGTTTAATAGAGATCTATTTGAAATAAACGCCCATGGTGTAGGAAGGGCACTATACAGGCTGAGCACTCCATCACGTGATTACACTCTAGTATGCTTTGCACATGATTTACCTGACGAAATGCGGAGCGACCGTGTCATAGCTTCTGCTTGGGACGCTACATTTACCCTCTACGATGGAAAACCTTCAATTGATGATATAAACAGACTGAGTAAACATGTGCCTTATCAAGAAGAAGGGCGCCTAACACAAAATGAATTATGCCTATCACGCGCAAACCGTTCTGTTAGATTGTGGGATTATGTTTTGAACTGTCTTGCGGAAGGTAAGCAGCCCGACTTAGATCGAATAAGGGATGTTGGGTATTTAATGCGTACAACTGCAGTATATGGATCTGGAAAGTTTGGTTCAGCCGACCGTCGAGTTGTAGAAAAGCGAGAAGAAGCAAACTCCCCTTTCCAACTAGAAATGATGACTGTTTATTTAATCCGCACATTTGTGATGGATTTAATCGAACACTTAGCAGTAATGAAAAACCCAGAGACAGCGGTAAAACTTGATAGCTCTATAAGACGTTCTTTTGGGGTCGGTAACTCTACTGGTCTTGGGATGGCTCCATTTTTAATCAATCATCCTAGGTTAATTCATAATTGGTTTGAAGCTAAAGAAAATGCCATCGCAACAGTAAAAAATGTTGAAGATGCTACTCAGACTGAAATTTCAAAATTTAAAGAACTCGTAACGAGATTAAAGCCGCATTTAAAAGCTTGGCAATCTGAGCACCCCATACAAGTTAAAAAAAACCTTGTCCTAGAAAAGGATATAGAAAAACTAGAAGGTAATTTAGAAGGCTTCAACTTCCATATTAAGTTTCCATGGAAAACTTTATGCGATTGGTCGGAAAAAGAATTAAGTATCGAAGGTCAAGAAATGTTGAATTCTTTAGTACTTGAGCCTTATGGCTACCTAATAGATAACTTTGGCGATCAGATGTCTTGTGATGAGACAAAACTATTCCCGATAAATGGCGACATGACAGTTGAAAGTGTAAAGTCGACTATCGAGGCATATTATAGCTGGGCTTTAGAGATTGATTGGTCAGACCGAAGTTGTAATGCAAGAGCGTGGTACACTTCAGAAGAAAAATTAGAACCACGTCTGGGTGAGCGGTTTGAGATGCCAGAGTTAAACGAATACGAACAGGCTCTTCAGCCAGGACGAGATGTGGCACGTGCATATGCAAATCTTTGCGAACTTGAACCTAAAACCCCTCTAGCAAGTTTTTTAACAGTATACCCAGAACATAGGCACATAATACGCCGCTGCCTTACTTGTGGTGAATTACCATTTTCAGAAATAAGAGATAACACTATTGATAGCTCAATGTTGCCAATTGATATGTTAAGAGCAAAGCTATCGTTTTTTGGTGCTTGCCATTTTGATCCTCGCTCAGACCGATGGGTCAGAATTAATATGTTTAAAGGTGCACCATTTCCAGACGAATTATCGTCGGGAAGTGAACCAGAAGATTGGATTTGGACACCTTGAGTGATGATATCGAACTCTCTCTAAATGAATATGAAGCTCTCCTTAATAAGGCTGCTGTAGGCTCAGGTCTATCATGGGG
The DNA here is from genome assembly GCA_002691045.1 of Marinovum sp. Classification (GTDB taxonomy): domain Bacteria; phylum Pseudomonadota; class Alphaproteobacteria; order Rhodobacterales; family Rhodobacteraceae; genus Salinivivens. Next base: position 11,111 of record NZGN01000055.1, on the reverse strand, counting down.
CATTGCTGAAGATGCTGCAGCTTGCGGTGCGTGGTTTATGTCTTTTGGTGTTAATGAAATCGATACTTGGATTGAACACTTACACGATAAAAGATTTTGGATAGACTACTGTAAGAAAATAGATCAGCCCAGTAGCAATAAACTGAGTGATATTTTTGACTTAGCCGCTTTAGTCTACGTGAAACCTGAAAAGAAAGTGCAGGTGAATAATTATGAATGGACTGGCGAAGAGCTTATAATCGATGGGTATAAGCAAACACCGTCATTTCGGGCTTGCTTGAGTGAGAAACAATTCAAAACATTAAATAAATATGCCTACAAAACTTACGCACCTGCAACTGATGAAAGTAGGTTAAGTGGTGCAGGGGCTGGACTGTCCGACAACGATTAATTGCTTAGTTATTTTTATATAGACCAAATAAAGATTTAAGCGGCTCTTTTTTTAATCGGCGCCCATAACGTTTTGTTGGTGGCATATAACAAAGCGGAAAGTAAAATTAGAAACAGTACTGCTCTAAAACCAACATGTTTCCTAGCCATCATCTTTGGCTCAGCTGCCCACGTTAAAAAGGCAGCAACGTCCATAGCTTCGTGTTTCAAATCGTTTGAATGCCCATCATCATAATCCACGTCCTCACCATATAATGGAGGGGCCATCGCAATCCAACGACCAGGATAAGCCGTGTTTTCATAGAACACAGTACCAAACTCTTCTTTTTCTTCTCCAGTATAGCCAGCCAGTAACGACGCTATGTACTCTGCACCACCCATCCCTTTTACTAATTGGTTGATACCCGTACCCATTGGACCATGAAATCCAGCCCTAGCCTTCGCCATGAGAGACAAGTCAGGAGCACCAGCATCAACAACTTCAGGGAAGTGATCTGTCGGTTTTGCAGGCCGATAATCATCGAGTTCTGGATCAAAGATCTCATAGTTCTCAGCATAAGCGCGAACCTGATCTTCCGAATAACCCAAACCACCTTCATCTCCCAAAGTACGGATGGGAACATATTTCAAGCCATGGCATGCTGAACATATTTCAGTGTAAACTTTTAAACCTCTCTGAAGTTGATTTTGGTCATAGGACCCTAAGGGACCTTCAAAGGAAAAATCAAAATCTTTGATGTAAGCATCTCCACCACCTGCAGCAAAAGCTGAGTTAGCAACTAAAACAAAAGTAGCGGTGATTTTAGCAAGAGGTTTTACGAGAGAAAATATATTCATTTTATTTACCTATTCGGCTGGCATTTCTATTGATTTGCCATTTTTGTTGTTAAAATCGTCTTCAATAGTTTCAGGTTGTGCAGTTGGCTTTTCCAAAACACCTAGCAACGGAAGAATAACAAGAAAATAAGCAAACCAGTACGTTGATGCGATCAATGACAAAGATGCATATGGTTCCTCAGCAGGCATTGCTCCTAGCCACATGAGAAGAAAGAAGTCTAATACTAATATTGCAAACCAAAGTTTTAGCATTGGCCTATATCGAGCAGACCGTACCGACGAAGTGTCAAGCCACGGGGCTACTGCCATAACCAAGATCGCACCAAACATTGCTAAAACACCAAAAAACTTAGCATCGATGATTCCGCCAGTAAAAAAGCTTACGATCTGTACCACCCAAACATCAGCGGTAAAAGCGCGTAAGATTGCATAGAACGGTAGAAAGTACCATTCGGGAACAATGTGAGCTGGAGTGGCTAGGGGGTTAGCCTCAATATAATTGTCTGGGTGGCCAAGATAGTTTGGCATAAAACCAACGATGGCGAAAAACACGACCATTATCACTGACAAAGCAAATACATCTTTGATGATATAATAGGGCCAAAAAGGCACTGTGTCTTTTTCAGCTTCTTCCTTTGAACCTCGGCGAACTTCAACACCTGTCGGATTGTTATTGCCAGTGGTATGGAAAGCCCAAATATGAACAATGACCAATCCTGCAATAAGAAAAGGAAACAAATAATGAAGGCTGAAGAAGCGGTTCAGAGTTGCATTATCAACGGCTGGACCACCTAGTAAAAGAGTTTGAAGTGCATCTCCAATGAAGGGAATGGCTCCGAACAATCCAGTGATAACAGTTGCACCCCAGAAAGACATTTGTCCCCAAGGTAATACATAACCCATAAATGCTGTCGCCATCATCAAAAGATAAATTAGCATTCCAATTATCCAAGTCACCTCTCTAGGTGCTTTGTATGATCCATAATATAAGCCCCTAAAAATGTGAGCATAAACCGCTATAAAAAACAGCGACGCTCCGTTGGCATGAAGGTAGCGAAGCATATGACCACCGTTAACATTTCTCATGATATGTTCTACGCTAGCAAACGCTTCATCAACGTGAGGGGTATAATGCATCGCAAGAACAATGCCCGTTATAATTTGCAGAGCAAGGCAAAATGTAAGCACAGCTCCCCAAATCCACATCCAGTTCAAATTTTTTGGAGTTGGTAACATGATAGTATCGTAAAGTAGACCAACAATAGGTAGCCTACTATGGAGCCATTTTTCGCCTTTTGATCCTGGTTCGTAGTGGTCGTGGGGAATTCCTGCCATTGCCCTAAATCCTTATCCTAACTTTATCATCATATCGTCTACAAAAACTGCTGGAGGTACTGCTAAATTCTCTGGTGCTGGACCTTTACGTATTCTACCCGAAGTGTCGTAGTGGGAACCATGACATGGGCAAAACCATCCATTGAATTCGCCGGCCCCATCACCTAATGGAACGCAACCCAAGTGCGTACACACACCCATCATCACCAACCATTCACCACTTTCATCCAAGCTTCTATTTGTATCATCTGCAGAAGCCTCTGGAATATTGTCGTTACGAGCCATGTTATCTAGCAGTTCATCAAGATTGACATTTTTGGCTTCGTCTATCTCCGCTTCGGTTCTACGGCGAATAAATACGGGTTTACCAAGCCACTTAACGGTCAATTGCGTACCTGGTTCAACTTCAGATACATCTACTCTTATAGATGCTAAGGCTTTAACATCAGCAGATGGGTTCATCTGATTGATAAGAGGCCAAACCGCAGCTCCAGTTCCTACAGCAGCCGCCCCACCCGTTGCATAAAATAAAAAGTCTCTACGAGTACCTTCATCTTCTTCAATATTTGCCACAACAACGCTCCAACACTTTTTCAATAAAAATAATAGTTAACCGTTATTTTATTGAGATTCTTAATTATGGGGGGTTATTTAGCTCTAAGGACAAAGTTAGTCCAGATCTCTGTCAATTTAATGCTCAATTTATTGCTTTAAGCGTTAATGTGTCGCGGTTATTAGATGTTTGACTTAGGGTCTAATAAGTTTGATCTCAATAAATAGTCTGGTAAGCTTATCGCTATGATCCGTTTTTGTTGCTTATTTCTTTTTATTTTTACTGTTTTTACCACAAAGCTTTCGTTCGCAGATTCTTTAGAAATAAGCGTTTACGGAGGTATTCAATCATCACCACACAGCCGCATAACTGGTAAACCAGATTCTAATGGAGCCCAATATAGCGAATTGGTTGGCTGGAAAGGTAAGTCTTTTGATGCACCGGTTTACTATGGTATAAGAGCGACATTTTGGAATTCAAATAAATTAAACTATGGAGCAGAATTTACCCACGCAAAAGCTTACGCACCCAGCAGCGTGTTACAAAGTGCAGGATTTGACCGACTAGAGTTTACAGATGGTCACAATATTATAACATTAAACATCAATAAGAGATGGAAGATGGGCAATTTTAATAGCTATTCTCTTTTTGGGTTAGGAATAGCTTTCCCACATGTAGATGCACTACCAACTGGCGGTATCCATACATTTGAATATCAATATACAGGCCCTGCTATGCGGGCAGCTTTGGGTTTATCACGAAAATTGAATGATAACTTTTCAGTATTTACTGAATATCAGTTCACTGCATCAGACAATAAAGTTTCATTAAGAAATGGCGGAAGTTTAAGCACCACTCTGCTTACAAATGCTATTAACGTGGGCGTCAGTTACAACTTTTAAAAGTACCCCTCACGATCTTACCAATTTATCATAACTTTCAGATATCTCTTTGGTGAGCGCTCCTACTTCAAAAGTATAATCACCAATTTGACCAACAGGTGTTACCTCGGCTGCAGTTCCTGTAAGCCAACATTGCTCAAAACCTTCCAATTCATCAGGCATTATATGCCTTTCAATTACTGAGATGTCTTTCTTTTTCAAAAGATCAATCACGGTTTGACGAGTAATTCCATTTAAAAAAGCGTCAGGTTTAGGAGTGTGAACTTCACCGCCTTTTACGAAAAACATATTTGCTCCTGTTGCCTCTGCAACATAGCCACGATAATCAAACATCATAGCGTCTGAACAGCCTTTGTCCTCAGCTGCATGTTTGGACATCGTCGCAATCATATAAAGCCCCGCAGCTTTTGCTTGTGATGGCGCCGTTGCTGGATCTGGTCTTCTCCACTTTGCTATGTCTAGTTTGGCCCCTTTAAATTTTGCGTCACCGTAGTAATTTCCCCACGACCAAACTGCCACGGCAACCCGAACCGGGTTTCGTGACGATGCCACACCCATATCCTCACCTGCACCGCGCCAAGCAAAAGCTCTAACATAAGCATCTGAGAGGCCATTTTTTTCTAGTGCCTGATATTTTGCATTTTCTATTTCTTCAACAGTGTATGGAATTTCGAAATCAATCAAATTGGCTGACTTCTTAAATCTTTCCGAATGTTCCACACTTTTAAAAATTTTACCATTATACGCGCGTTCGCCCTCAAACACAGAGCTTGCATAATGCATAGCATGGGTAAGTACGTGAACGTTGGCATCTCTCCAATCGACAAAGTTTCCATCAAACCAGATTTTGCCATCTCGATCATCATAGCCGCCAGACATAGTACATCCTTTCAAAACGCAAACAGTTTTCAAATATTACAAAATTAAGACCGAAACGGACATAAAATTTCGCAAAATGTCAGATTGGCTAGCATTTGATACTTACAATGTCAACAAGACTGACTTATTATAAAATGACTTTGGAGAAACGAAATGAGCAACTCAAGTAACATCACTGGCGATTCACTTCTGTACCTCACTGACAATCAATTAAGGCAAGGTATTGAAGCTATGTTTTTTGCATATCGAGGGTTTACCGCCGACCCAGATAGAATTCTAGGAGAATACGGCTATGGGCGAGCGCATCATCGTGCTTTACATTTTATAAATGGATCACCAGGGACGACTGTTAATAACTTGTTGAACATATTAGGGGTTACAAAACAATCATTGAATAGGGTTCTGCGAACTTTAGTGGATGATTCACTTGTTGAAGTTAAAATTGGCGTAAAAGACAAAAGAGAAAGAAACCTTTATTTAACTAGTCAAGGACATCAACTACAAGAACGTTTATCCTCAGCGCAAAGTAATCGAATGAGAAAAGCTTTTAAAAATGCCGGGCCTAACGCAGTTTCTGGCTTCAAAATTGTCTTAGAAGCAATGATGGATCCTGAATTAAATAGAATTTACTCAAATTTAAGAGAAGAGGGTCATTAACATGGATCCACACCTTTTAGTTGTGGATGATGATGAGCGGATACGTTCTCTTTTGCAGCAATTCTTGGTCCAAAGCGATTATCTAGTATCGACTGCTGAAGATGCTGAACAAGCTCGCACTCTTTTGTCTGCAATAGAATTTGATTTAATAATTCTCGACGTAATGATGCCCGGACAAGATGGTATATCATTTAGTTCCGAGCTGAGGAATTTACAAAATAATACACCCATTTTGTTACTAACAGCGCGAGGGGAAACAGAGGATAGAATTAAAGGTCTAGAAGCCGGTGCAGATGATTATCTTCCAAAGCCTTTTGAGCCAAAAGAGTTATTACTGCGCATAAATGCAATCCTACGTAGAATGCCAGATTTAAAAGAAGATCAAATGATGCCAAAGACTTTGAGTTTAGGCCATTTGAAATATGATGTTGCACGCAACGAACTTTGGGAAGGCGAAAACCAAATACGTTTGACCACAACTGAAAGCCAACTTATGAAAATTTTCACCTCAGCTTTAGGTGAGCCTATATCACGTGTCGACTTAGTCACATCTTTAGGAAGGGACATCAGCTCAGCACAAGATCGAGCAATTGATGTTCAAATAACAAGATTAAGGAGAAAAATAGAAGTAAACCCAGGCCAACCAAGATACCTACAAACAGTAAGAGGCGCCGGTTATATGCTTCTTTTTGATTAAGTGAAAAACCAGTTAGTTTTCGCTGTTATTAACACTAGCGGTTACATAATTTACGCTCAGGTCTCTGTCAGATAAAGACCAAGACCATTTTAAAGGATAAAAAACAAAACCTTTTTTATCAACGGGCGTAAGACCAGATTCAGAAATTAATTGATAAAGCTCACCTGGTTTTATGAATTTAGACCATTCATGAGTTCCTTTTGGAAGCCAACGCATTACATATTCAGCACCAACTATCGCCATAGCAAAACTTTTAGGATTTCGATTAATTGTGGAACAAACCATTAATCCACCTTTGACCAAAAGTTTCCTACAGGCTGTTAAATAGGAAAGCGGGTCAGCTACATGTTCAATAACCTCCATGTTAAGAACGACGTCAAATTTCTTGCCACTCTCAACCAACTCTTCTGCCGTACCAACTCTATAATCAATTGCAAGATTAGACCGCTTTGCGTGCGCTTCAGCTACTGGTATATTGCGCGCAGCAGCATCAACTCCTACAACATTAGCACCTAAGCGAGCCATTGGCTCACAAAGGAGCCCACCCCCACAACCAATATCCAATATTTCAAGGCCTTTGAAAGGCTTCTTGCTTTTTGGATCCCGATCAAATTCTAAAGCTATCTGACTTATGATATAATCAAGCCTACATGGATTAAGCATATGCAGGGGTTTGAATTTACCATTAGGATCCCACCACTCATCAGCCATGGCTTCAAACTTGGCAACTTCTTTAGGATCTATTGTATCGATAGCAGCTTTCATCGGACACTCCGTCTGGTCATTTGGTAGTAAAATACCATATAGTCTAAATATGGATAAATTCTCTGGTCAAAAACGCGCAGCACAATTTCTATTCCCATCAATCGATCCCTTCGAAAGTGTGATGTTGGATACTGGCGATGGCCATGAAATTTACGTGGAAAGATGCGGCAATCCAAATGGGAAACCTGTAATTGTTTTGCATGGTGGACCTGGGGGTGGATGTAGCCCTGTAATGAGAAGGTATTTCAACCCAAGCAAATATCATATCATTCTCTTTGATCAACGTGGATGTGGACGCTCTAAACCACAAGCTTCAATCAAAAACAATACAACCTGGCATCTTGTGAATGATATAGAAATGATTAGAGAAAATTTTGATGTTTCTGATTGGATTGTATTTGGAGGAAGTTGGGGAGCCACCTTAGCGCTCCTATATGCTCAAAAGTTTCCCAAACGAGTTAACAATCTCCTGCTCCGTGGTGTTTTTTTAATGACAAAACCAGAATTAGACTGGTTTTACGGAGGGGGCGCTGGTCTTTTTTGGCCTGATCTTTGGAAAAAATTTAAAGATCCAATTCCCACAGATGAACGATCAGACCTAATAAAGGCATATAACACACGTCTTTTTTCAGGTAATATCAGACAAGAAATGGAATTTGGTCAGCATTGGTCAGCATGGGAAAATGCTCTTGCCTCAATTGCTTCTGACGGCATATCTGCCCGCGCACCTGCAGACTATGCGCGAACGTTTGCTCGTCTTGAAAATCACTACTTTATAAACAATGGCTTTTTAGAATACAAAGACGCCATTTTGGAAAACATGGATAAGATAGCAGATATTCCTGGTCACATTGTACAAGGACGATTTGATATGATTTGTCCTCCAACAAGTGCTTTTAAATTGTTTGAAACATGGCCAAAAGCCAAAATTAAATTAGTGCCTCAAGCAGGGCATGCTATGTCGGAACCTGGTATATCATCAGAACTGGTAAGAATTACGAATGAGCTGGCATCTTGAGATCAAACGCAAATTGTTGTTAAAATCTAACTCAGCAAAATTTTCTGGAAAAATTAAATGACTTTAAGAAACGAAGCAGTTTTAGATTTTTTACGCACCCGCCGATCTAGACCTGCCAAAACCTTAACCAAACCGGCTCCATCAAGAGATCAACTAATTGAAATCTTAGAAGCAGGAACTCGCGTCCCAGATCATGGTAAATTGGAGCCGTGGAGGCTTAAAGTTCTGGAAAAGCCTACATTAGAAAAAATTGCTGGTGCTGCAAAAAAGTACTGTGAATCAATTAATTGCGAAGAGGCGGTCACGGCGAAAGCCTTAAAGCAATTTGAAGATGGCGAATTAGGCGTTCTTGTTATCGAGGTACAAAAGCCTTCTGAAAAGATACCTGAGATTGAGCAAACATATTCTGCTGGTGCCGTTTGCCTTAGCCTTGTTAATGCTGGACTTGCAGCAGGTTGGGGTGCAAACTGGCTCACTGGTTGGTTATCCCATGACAGAAATTTTGTATCAGAAACTTTCGGTCTTGATACAAATGAACGTGTTGCAGGGATCATTTATTTTGGAACAGAAACAGTAACTCCAGCTGAGAGACCTCGCCCAAATCTGGCAGAAATTGTTACCTGGAAGTGATTTTAGTTATTTATTTGAGTCACTTGGTCTGCCACGGTTGTAGCAACCCAAAATTTTCGCTAGGCAGCCAGGCGTCTTTTATCAGACTTTTTACGTTTACTTTGTTTGGGTTCGGAGGAATAAATTTTGTTTTTATTGGCACTAGCAGCCTTTCTCTTGCCCCAATTATTTTTTCGTCGGCGTCTTGATTTATTTTTGAGGGAGTCAGCATTTATACCTGGCCAAGGTTGTCCAGAAGCTATTGGGATTTCTGCGCCTAATATCTTTTGGATTTCTTTAAGCTCAGTAACTTCCTCTGACGAACAAAAAGTTATTGCACTGCCTTCAGCACCAGCTCGCGCCGTTCTACCAATTCTATGCACATAATTTTCAGGTACATTAGGAAGGTCAAAGTTATATACGTGCTTGACTAATGGAATATCTAATCCGCGAGCGGCTACGTCCGTCGCAACTAAAACTTTATTTTCACCAGACCGAAAAGCTTTGAGTGCGCGCTCTCTTTGCCCTTGAGACTTATTGCCATGGATAGAAACCGCAGAGAAACCAGAATTAATTATTGCTTTTGATAGTTTTTCTGCACCGTGTTTGGTTCGAGAAAACACAATCGTCAGTTCTCTTCGGTGATTGTCTAACAAGTCAACGAGAAGCTTATTCTTTTCTGCTTTTGAAACAAAATGAATAGATTGAGTGATTTTATCTGCCACTTTCCCTGCTGGAGCTGCTTCCACTCGTACCGGGCCACTTAAAAAACTTGATGCCAACTCACCCATTTTTTTTGGCATTGTAGCCGAAAACAACATCGTTTGGCGTTTTTCAGGGAGCAAATCAGCAATTTTGCGAAGACTATGAATAAAACCTAGGTCCAACATTTGGTCAGCTTCATCCAGAACTAAAAATTTTGTATCGGACAAATGAACAGCATCACGATTAAGCAAATCAATAAGCCTACCGGGAGTAGCGACTAGTATATCGGAACCTTTTGAAAGCCTTTTTATCTGACCAGAAATTGAAACACCGCCAACAACAAGTCTAACCCTTAAATGTGAATCTTCTACAAAAGTCTTAACTGTACTATCAATTTGTTTTGCAAGCTCACGAGTTGGCGCCAAAATTAGGCTTTGAATGGACTTTGCTTCTCGTTTTCCACCAATCTTCAAAACACGAGCTAATAAAGGAATAACAAATGCTGCAGTCTTTCCTGTTCCAGTTTGCGCTAAACCCAAAATATCTCGCCCTTCCAATGCTTCGGGAATAGCTTTTTGTTGAATAAGTGTTGGATGAGATATTCCTTGAGCGGAAAGTTTTTCCATTAAATTTTGTGGTACGCCTAATTCTTCAAAAGAGTTCATCATTATCCTTTCATACAGAAGCTATTTGCTTCAGTGTAAATTTTTAAGGTTATCAAGGATATTTCAGTTTTTCTGAACTATAAATATGAAACCTTCGTTCCCACGCGTGATCTTGGGAACAACGTTAAAATTCATCACTGACTAAAGGTTTTAGTAGAACTCAAAATCAATAACTGCTCACGCGGTATTTTTATAGTAGGCTAGCTAGTGGACTTTTAATCTTGTAATGTCAACGCTCTATTATATCTCCGTTTTTCATCAAAACGTTATGAGTCTATTTCGAAAATTAGAAATTCCTTGTTTGCTTATTGTTATTAAATAGCTTAGGCGTTGGTGAGTTTGTGGGGTAAATTCTCAAAATTAAAATAAACATTTTTTAGATGAGGGGTGAATTTATTTTTCCCTTGAAAGGAAATTCGTGATTTTCACAAAATGGTTCTGCGAAAACTTACTCAAAGTACTTGGCTGGACAATAGATAAGACTAATCCACCAGTCTCAAATTGTGTAGTGATTGCTGCTCCACATACATCCAATTGGGATTTTATCCTGATGCTTCTCTTTGCTGGAGCTTTCGGACAAAAAATTAATTGGATGGGCAAAAGTAATTTATTCATAAAACCATTTGGCTATTTTCTTCGCCAAATAGGAGGCATCTCAGTAAATCGTAGCCAGAAAAACCAAATTGTTGGTAATATGATTTCATTATTTAAAAAACGAGAAAACTTTTTACTTGTTGTTCCGGTTGAGGGTACAAGAGCTCGAGCTAATTTTTGGAAGTCTGGTTTTTATCATATTGCAAAAGGAGCAAATGTTCCTATCCTTCCAACGTTTCTTGATTATGGAAACAAAAGAGGAGGTTTCGGTATCCCAATTCAGACATCAGATAATTTATTTTCGGATATGGAAAAAATAAGAAATTTTTACGCTCCTTTTGAAGGTAAATTCCCGTTGAAATCAGGACCCATCAAATTGCAAGAAGAGGACCAAATCTAGAAATTAAAAGTTTTCTAGAATATAGTCTAATTCCGTTGTTCGAACTAGTTCATCTTGATCATCTCCTGATGAATGTACAACAACCCAAACACACTTTTTGTCGCT
>NZGN01000054.1:0-8619 GCA_002691045.1 Marinovum sp. | reverse complement strand
TCACCCTATTTCGCTCGTGTTAAAACAATTTGTCCAAAAGGCGCTGGGGGTCTATTCACAGTGGCCTTGAAAGGGGGATACGACAGCTGCATAAAATTTGTTAATTCACTGGAAATTTTTAGCCATGTTTCAAATTTAGGGGATAGTCGTTCCCTTGTAATACATACTGCATCAACCACCCATAGACAATTGACCGTTGAGCAACAGATTGCCGCTGGTTCCGCTCCAAACGTTGTGCGGATTTCTATTGGCATTGAGGACCCAGACGACCTTATAGCTGATTTGAAACAAGCCTTAGCATCAACAAAATAAGTATAAAAAAATATAATTTATATAGTAAAGTGAACTCGTTCAACTTGTTGCCTTTTCCAAAACAGGTAAATAATGTAAACTGTTGCCAATGTTACGTTGGAGAGCCATTTGAAAGCTTTGCGCCTTATTTTAAATATTCAAGCAAATTTTGTGGAGCTTATTGAAAATAGCGGTTCACATTACAACGTAATAAAGTCTGTAGATATCCAAAAAGAAAATTTAGAAGGTGCGCTATCCGAAATTTGTGAATACGCTATTAGAAGCAATCTGGGTAGAAATGTTGACTTTATAATTCCATCGGAAGAAATCAAAATTTTTCGGATACCATTGGCCAATAAAATTGACGAGCAGAATATCAATTTAATAGCCGAAAACTTTTTTAAGAACGAGAAAAATGTCAACTTCGTTAAATTATTTTATAATATCATTGAGCTAGATAATTCGATCGAAATCGGTGTTGTTGATAGAAATAGACTTTTCGAAGGTATTACTTTTATTGAAAACATTGGCTTTAAAATATTAAACGCAGTTGGCAATATAAATGACCAAAAAAAATCTTTTGTTTTTGACGTAAAATTAGAATTTAAACGGCAATCAAAATTTAAAGATATCAGCACCTCATTTTTTTTCCTTGCAAGAGAAATTTTTGCAAGTTTGGCACCTTCTAAAATATTAAGTTTCAATTTTTTAGGTAATTCTCAAAACATTCGTAATTTTGCTATTTTTGGACTTGCATTATTGGCAACTATCACACTTGCCACTGCTTATTTTGATCGGTCTGCTATAAACAAGGGATCAGTTCAATCTGATGTAAACTCCAAAAGGATTGTTTCAAATCAAAAGAAATATGATAATTTAAAAAAAGAATTCCTAACTTCAGATAATATCTTTTTTTTAAATCAAAAAATAAATTTGTTACCGAATAAAGACAATTCTAACATTAAAAAATTTACTTTATCCAACATAGATATGGTAAGAAATTTACCCGTTAATTTGGTGCACAATTCTTTATTAAAAAAATCCATAAATGAAAAGTTAGCCGATTTAATTTATCCGAGAAATTCAGAAATCTTCATTGAATATCCAGACTTGAAACTTGCTACACTTAATGATGTTACCTTTACATCAAAAAGCTTGCATCAGACTTGGGTAAGTTCAAAAAATCAATTCAAAAATGCAAATGATCCCCATGTAAATTTAAAAAATAATGTCGGCTTAATCTCAGGGAAAAAAATACATTATTCAGAACCTAAATTAAATCTAAAAGTACCTTTAATTAGCAAACGCTTTTATCCCAAAATACGTCCTAACAAGTACCCTTTTGAAGTAAAAAATATTCCGAAGGAATACGACCGACCTCGTCTACGGCCAAGTGTTATAACACAACTCGCTACTAATAGTGATATCTTTTTGGATGACCAAATCAACCAATCAATAACACCAAAAATAAGACCCCAGTTTAGAAAAAGGATAGTAGCATCTAATTACTCAAAAGAGATTGCTAAACTTGCAACAACAAAAAATGTTATTAACACACAAAAATTAAACGTTTTGAGTATCTATTCCAGAGGTTCACAGAAGCGAGCAATAATAATGTTTCCGACCGGACAAACGAAATTAGTTAAGGTTGGTGATATGCTCGATGGTGGCAAGGTTGCTGCCATTGGGACTAATGAAATTCGGTATGTAAAGGGCGGAAATAATTTAGTGTTGAGAATACCTCAAGGATAATAACGTAAACTTAATCCTCAAAATTAATTAAAAAATATAGTTTAAGCTGCCCGTGATACCAATACGGAATCTACTTTTCTAGCAGCGGCTACTTCATCTCCATCCTCAACGGCAGGAAACTCTCGCGGCAAACGATCTAGAGCCGCTTCATACAATTGACGTTCAGAATAGCTTTGTTCTCTTTGCTCATCATTCCGGTGCAAGTCCCGAACAACCTCTGCAATTGCGAGTAAATCGCCAGAATTTATCTTTTGTTCATATTCTTGGGCTCTGCGGGACCACATGGCCCTCTTTACTTTAGGTTTTCCCTTTAAAGTGGTGAGCGCTTGAGAAACCATATCGGGTGAACTAAGAGAACGCATGCCTACTTCTTCGGCTTTATTAGTAGGAACGCGCAAAGTCATCTTGTCCTTTTCAAAAATGATAACATAAAGTTCAAGAGAAGCACCAGCAATCTCCTGTTCCTCAACTGAAACAATTTGTCCGACTCCATGTGCTGGATATACAACATATTCATTTGTACTGAATTGAAGTTTATTGCTCATTGTTGTTCCTTTTATAACTTAAGATTTAAAACCAGAAGAGTGCACAGTTTTACACTTAACAGTTGTTACTATCACAAACTTAAACAATTTTCCAGACAGGCCTTTTATCCACCTTCACCGGGGTTTTCTGAAAAGTACTTTTCAAGTTTACCAGTTTCGCCTTCTCTCTCTTCGGCATCAGGTAAGGGATCTTTTTTTGTAATTATAACCGGCCATACTTCTGAATATTTACGATTAAACTCCACCCATTTTTCCATATCCGGTTCCGTATCGGGTCGAATTGCATCCGCTGGACATTCTGGCTCACATACTCCGCAGTCAATACACTCGTCAGGGTGAATAACAAGCATGTTTTCACCCTCATAAAAACAATCAACCGGACAAACTTCGACACAATCTGTATATTTACAAGCTATGCAAGAGTCATTGACAATGTAGGTCATAAAACACGTCCAAATAAAAACTTCGAAAGCATTGCTAGACTGGTTCAACTAATCATTCAAGTGTTTTGGCAACTATTTTATCAAGTATTCTTCGGTCTTTTTTTGTTGGCCTTTTATTTGCGCTCTTATTACTCTTTTCGGAGACAGAATTTAAATCAAACGAAGTTGTTTCTTTCGTTGATTTATCAAAATATAGCTCTTGAGCTTCGCTAGCTGGTCCTCGCCTGGAACCAAGATTTTTCACTTGGATTAATCTAACCCCATTGCCATAGTTGATTGTAAGCACATCGTCTATTTGAATTTTTGAGGCCGGTTTGTTAACCTTGGTGGAATTGACTCTTAGGTGGCCACTTGAAATCGCCTTAGATGACAAAGTCCTGCTTTTATAAAATCGAGCATACCAGAGCCAAGTATCCAGCCTAATCTTTTCATTCATGCGATTTTTGTAAAAACCTTTAACTTTTTTTTGAAAAACCCATCAAAGCAGCAGCGAAAGGATTATCAGGGTCTATTTTATGTTGTTTTTGAGGACGTGCTTCAAAACTTTTTGGCTTATCAGACTTCACCTTTTGTTTCTTATTATCTCTTCTGTTCGATTTTGATTTGCCATTTTCACCAATTTTTCTATCGGCCTTTTTATCTTTATTTAACTTTCTTTTATTGGTTTGTTTATTTATCCATTTAAATGTGTAGAAGGTCTCCAGGTCTTTGTCTCCTGTCTCATCTCCTTGATCCTCTTTAAACTCAGGCTCTTCATTATTTTGATCAGCTGGCTTTGAGGTCACTTTATCATTATCGTTATCTGTGTCGGAAACGTCTGCGGGTTTTAATTGTTCACGTTCAGCTTTTTTAGCTGAATATCCCAATCCTGCCATCAGATTAGCAAATTGTTCGAGGGTCATCCCGGTGATAGACAACATATCTGCATTTGCTTCGAACCCGTTGCGGCTATCTTCTGCTCTAAGCAAATCTGCCAAACGCTCTAGCATGTCAATTCTTATAGATCGCTCTCCTGCATTCCGATAACCTGCCATATCATCGTATTGTTCAGGAGCATCTGAATTAACCGGTACTGTTACTAACCCGGGAGGTGGAGCCTCAGGGAAAACATCCAAATTTCTTGAGAGCGCCCATAACACAAGTCTTAAACGGGTTGGAGCCGGCTTTAATAGGACAGGCATAAAAACCGTAAATTGACCAAATCGAACCCCATGTTTTCTTAATAACCCTCGAGCATCTTGATCAAGTGCTTTCACCTCAGCCAAAACTTGTTGTCTTCTTAAAATGCCAAGATTTTCATAGAGTTGAAAACC
The DNA here is from genome assembly GCA_002691045.1 of Marinovum sp. Lineage (GTDB taxonomy): Bacteria > Pseudomonadota > Alphaproteobacteria > Rhodobacterales > Rhodobacteraceae > Salinivivens. The sequence continues at coordinate 4,275 of NZGN01000054.1, read as the reverse complement.
AAATCCCCTTGCGAGACCAGTTAATTCACTGTCTTTTTGCAAATCCATAAGGGGTTCAAATAACAAGGCTATTTTTCGATCAATAAAATGCTGCAAACGGCGTTCAACTTTATTTATAACATCCGTTCCAGCTTCATTATCTACAAAAGCTAATACTCTCGGTCGTAAAATATCATCACCGGCAACTAACTTTCCAACTGCCTGGTCGCCCCACATTAAGCCGCCTTGTTCTGTGAAATCTATTTCTGTATCAGGGGCATTATAAAACCTATCAGCTTTTAAATTGAAGTGAGGTGTAAGAGCTTGTATGGAAGCGGACTTAAGTGTTTTGGCTTCTTGAGCGGATGCATCTTTATCCTGCTGAAATCTGAAACCCTTTAATTTACCAACGAACTCACCCTCAACGGTCACTTCACCATTTTCATTTACTTCGGCCAAGAGGGCCTCCTTCTGCTTAAGTCGGCGCAGCAAAACGGAGGTGCGCCGATCTACAAATCTTTGCGTTAGACGCTCATGAAGAGCATCAGACAAACGGTCTTCTACTGTACGAGTCACCTCTCGCCAGTGGCTTCCATCATGAAGCCAACTTTGTCTTTGTGCAACATAGGTCCAAGTCCTAATAAATGCTAGTCGTTTTGATAGAACATCTATATCTCCCTCTGTTCTATCAAGACGTTTTACCTGACGCTCAAACCAATCCTCAGGTATAGCGGAAAACTCATGAAGAAATTTAAATATTTCTTCAAGCAAATTGGCGTGCTCAACGCTGCTAAAACCTCGAAAGTCTGGGATCCTGCAAACATCCCATAAAAGTTTTATTGAAAGTGTGTCATGGATCCTCATCTGCAAATCAGGAGACTGCGCCAAAGTCGTCAAAGCAATAAAGTCTTCTGCCTCTCTGGCTTTTACAAGAACCGAAGACTCGGTTGCCTTGTCCAGAGATTTAATTAATGAGTCTATAGTAGCAAAAGACAAATCTGAGTTTCGCCACATCAGTTTTTTTAATGGTTTGAACCTGTGTTCTACAATTGCTTGCACAACATTTTCGTCCAATGAGCCTACTTCACCCGTTTCTCCAAAACTACCATCACTCATTCCGCGACCCGCTCTACCCGCTATCTGGGCCAATTCGTTTGGAGCTAGAAAACGCATAGTTCTTCCATCAAATTTTGAGATTGAAGAAAAGGCCACATGGTTAACGTCTAGATTTAAACCCATACCAATAGCATCAGTTGCGACGAGATAATCGACATCTCCATTTTGATATAACTCAACCTGTGCATTTCTGGTTCGTGGGCTAAGTGCTCCCATTACCACTGCAGCGCCCCCCTTTTGGCGACGAATTAATTCGGCAATCCCATAAACATTATCTACTGAAAAACTGACTATTGCGCTTCTTGGTGGCATTCGACTTATCTTTTTAGAACCAGAATACGTTAGATTACTCATTCGCTTCCGACCTTGAACTAAAATATCAGGTATTAAGCTTTTAATCGGCTCCTTCATAGTATCCGCACCAAGAAAAATTGTTTCTAATTTCCCTCTGGATTTAAGGAGTCTGTCAGTAAAAACATGCCCACGCTCAGGGTCAGCACAAAGCTGTATTTCATCAATAATCAAACATTCTACAGATAAATTTTCCGGCATAGCCTCCACTGTGCAAACCCAGTATTTTGCTCCAGGCGGAACAATCCGTTCCTCTCCAGTTACAAGGGCTATATTGGATGATCCACGGATATTAGAAACTTTATCATACACTTCTCGAGCCAATAGCCTTAACGGTAAACCTATCATTCCCGAGCGGTAAGCCAACATCCGCTCAATTGCGTAATGCGTTTTCCCTGTATTAGTTGGCCCTAAAACGGCTACAATTTTGCTGTCAGGTCTCATAAAAACCTCAAAAAAACAATAAAATTTTTGATCACATAGTTGTGTTTCATTATCTACTTTGATTAACTATGAATTTGATTAGTGTACAGCGGTCTTAACAAGACTTTTGCTCCGAAAGATTAAGTATTTCACTTGGAGGAAACTTGTTTTTGTTGAGATACAGTAAAAAGGACAATCAAAATGACTGATATTATGGCTGAAGCAGTTGAGGCAATTGAAAAAAAACTTGGGGGTTCCGTTTTTGACGGATCTGCTAAATTTGATATTGAAGGGGAAGGCTCAATCATTATCGATTCCTCAGGTGTTCGAATTTCTGATGATGAAACCGAGGTGACCCTTTCCGCAACACTAGAAACATTTCAAGACATTTTACAGGGTGACTTAGACTCAACCTCTGCATTTATGACGGGCAAATTGCAACTGGATGGAGATATGAGTACGGCTATGCAACTCGCCTCTGTGTTAAGTTGAAAAATTTTAAACCAACTCAACTTTTTAATGATGTTTCACAAGGGCCACAAGATTGCTCAGCTTATTGGGTACTTGCGCAAGATGGAGTTAAAATTAGGGTAGGCCTATGGAAAGCGAAAGTGCCTACCGGGACGATTTTTATTTGTCCAGGATATTCAGAATATATCGAAAAATACGGTAAAACTGCCAAACTTTTCTCACACTATGGATACAACTGTGTTGCTTTAGATTGGAGAGGGCACGGTCTAGCTGATCGACTGACTCCCAATCCTTTACTAGGATATGTTGAAACATTTTCTGATTATTTAAAGGACTTCGATGCTATTATCGATTGGGCCATAAAGTTTGATATACCTAAACCCTGGTTTGTCTTGGGCCACTCGATGGGTGGAACTATAATGCTCAGACATCTTTACAAAAACAAACATTTTAAAGCAGCTGCATTTTCCTGTCCGATGTGGGGTATAAAGCTCAACCCGGCGCTTCGCATCTTTGCATATATTTATGGAAACTTAGCAAGAATTCTAAAAATGGATAAAAATTTTGCCCCAACCAGAAGTGAAAAAGGATACATTGACGAGCATTTTGATAAAAATGCTCTGACCAATGATCCAGAAATGTGGCAGTATTTGAGAGAACAAGTTGCTAGGTATCCTGCTCTAAAGTTAGGAGGACCAAGTGTAAGATGGGTCAATTCTGCTTTAAAAGAAACATATAGACTATCCAAACTACCGAGTCCCAAAATACCTTGTATTACCTTTTTAGCTGAAGATGAGAGAATTGTTGATTCCGATCGTATCAATGACCGAATGAAGATTTGGCCCACCGGAGTCTTACATTTTATGCAGTCTGCAAGACATGAAGTACTAATGGAAGATATTGTTAGCCAAGAATATATCACTCAAAAAATTGCCACCTTTTTTAGAGCCAATAATGACTTAATTACTGATTAGATTTGTATCAAATCTGGTGCGTTTTTTCCGCAACAGAGTTAGCTGTTTCCCTAAGCCAATTATGCTCCGAAGCAATAAAAAACATTGTGATACCAAAATCATTATTCCACTCTTTAGCCTTTTCAGCATTGGGAACAAATGAAACGAATGTTTTATTTTCATTCCGAGCGGCCTCACCAACTGAAATTAATGCTGCTTTCAACTCATCAGAGTTTTGATGGTCATAACCGTATCCCACTGATAAATCAGCAGGTCCAACAAAAAGTCCGTCTATTCCAGAAATCGAAGCTATCTCAGATGCCTTTTCCACACCAGCGGGCTCCTCTATTTGAGCCAAAACTATAGTTTCCTCAAAGGATCTCTTTATCAGAGAGGGCATATGATCAGTTGCGTAACCTGCCCAACGCGAGGATCCAGCAAATCCACGTCCACCTAGTCCATACCGCGCTGACTTTGAAATAAATTCAGCTTTTTCAACACTATCTACATGAGGAATGACCAGTCCTACCGCTCCACTGTCCAATGCCCATAAAATTTCTTTTGCAGAACCTTCACCCACTCTAACAAAAACAGGAAAATCTAGAGCCCGTGAAATTGCTAAACATTGATCCAAAGCCGCTCGATCAAAGGGAGCATGCTCAGCGTCAATGCATATGAAATCTAACTTACTCTGAGCAAGAACTTCCACTAATATATAGTTGGGTGTTTTTAAAAATGTGCCTGCCAAAATTTGACCAGATAACATTTTCTCTTTGAAACCGCTTATATTGGACATAGTAAACCCCTATTTAGTTACTGTTAGAGTACAATAGCATTTTTGAATGGCAAGCTATTGCTGAGGCACTATGTTAAAAGTATGTCAGTTTTAGAATTTAGACCAGAAGGAATATACTGTAGTCAGGGTGACTTTTATATTGATCCTTGGCGTCCTGTAGACAAAGCTCTAATCACCCACGGGCAT
>NZGN01000125.1:0-7629 GCA_002691045.1 Marinovum sp. | reverse complement strand
GCATGTCCTGCGAGCCCGCGAATCATTGCGCCTGCGCCAGCAACACCCCCTGAAATTTCCCGGCATCGTGCCCTGAAATCGTCCATGGGCCTGGGCAGCCAGGGCATATCCAGAAGCTGCAAAGTCTATGCCCCCCTGATCTGATTCATAATCTCTTCTGCGACCTCGCCTGCCGAAGCGAAACGTCCTTCGGGGCTTTTAGCGCGCATCGGGTCAAGAAACCGGCTGTCGAAAGCGCCGAGCATCTCGGTTTCGGTATATCCGGGGAATATCTTCATCACATCCAGCCAACCGTATTCCGCATCGACGACTTTCAGCAGCCCCAGAAGACCATGCTTGGCTATAATATACCCCCCCATACTCTTTGCTGCAGGTCTGCTCTGGCCCATTGCATCTGTCAGAACACCGACGATCCAGCCCTTTTTCTTGGGGCGCATAATTTTACGGATGGCTCTGTCAAGCAAGGCATGCGGTCCCAGGACGTTAACTCTCCACTGGGTCTCCATCTCGCCACCCGGCAAACGGAACACCGGTGCGATCGCGGGAGGCGGTGATGCGGCAAGGACCACTCCAGCGAGATCGTGCGGTCCCGTCGCGATAAACTCTATAGCCTCACGAATAGATTCCATCGAGGTCATGTCGAGAGAAAGCGCGGTACCGCCGATTTCGTCTGCAAGGTTCTCGGCAGAGTCTGCGCGTCTGGAGTATCCAATAACTGGGTGGTAGCCGTCGGCGGCAAGACATCGGCATAGCGCACCCCCAATCCCTCCGCTGCCGCCTGACACCAGAACGTATTCAGTCATCGCCGCGAAACACCGCTTCGGCTGACCCTGTCACAATACATCTATCCAGTGTATCCGCCCGCAATCTAAGTGTTAGCATTCTCGCAGCGTCGGACTTTGAAGCTATTGTGCCTGTGAGGGTAACCGTCTCGTCCGGATAAAGAGGCTTTCGGAAATCAATTCGCAGACCCGTCCAGACCCCACCCCGACCGGGGATATCGACACCGACCAAAGCCGATATTTTTGCGACAATCAACGCTCCGAAAACGACCTTGCTATCAAACCCAAGTGCTCTGGCATAGGCATCATCCGCATGCAGAGGATTGGTATCGCCCGACAATATCCGGAACGTATCCATTTCGGCAGATGAGACAGTGAATTGAAGTTCGGCGCGATCCTCCAAGACGAAGTTATCCCACGACATCGCAGCCGCCTTATCAATCAATCAGCGGTTCGGGCAACAATGAGATCAACGAACTGGCCGACGTTTTCAAGGTTCGCGACCTCGGACGAACTGAAGGACACACCAAATTCCCTCTCCGCAGCGACGATCAGTCGTATATGGCTCAGCGAATCCCATTCCTCGACATCTTCAGCGGTCATGTCCGGTGTCAATTCAATATCATCGTTGTCAAAGACGTCATGGAAAATATCGGTAAGCCGACTGAAGATTTCGCTATCGGTCATTGTATTTGTGTACCTGAGTCGATCTGGAACCGGGTTCTTTGCCGAGGAAGCGTGACTATAATCGGAAGGCTTGGCCAGTCAATGAAACAGGCCGGCGCGGCGGTCATATCACCATCCCGTGTAGCGGGTGCTGAGCGTATCATCCCGCTTAAGGGAAAGTGCGATGAACCCCTCAAAGTCCAGCTTGCGCCAGACCCTCTTCATAATCCGGCCTAACGAGCGTTGCGGGTACTGGCGATATATCTGGCAGAACTCGGTTCTGTAACCCGCGAGGCGGGCAAGCAGTTGCCAGTCCTGGGGTGACAATTCGAATATATGGACCTGCTCCGGCGTTATCTGATCCGGAATTACCGCGCCCGCCCGGCGGATCAGATCGCCGCCGAAGCGGCTATCTACCCGGTACGGCACGGTAAGCAGAATATTTTCAATATTGCCGTCCGTCGCCATCGTATGCAGAAATCGCAGGGGATCCGTAATATGTTCCAGTGTTTCGAAAAGCAGCATCATGTCTGGCTGCAGTCCGTGCGTCTCGAGGGCTTCGGCGCGGGAAAGAATAGCCTCCCCCCCTTTTGCCTTGATTTTATCGACTGCAACGGGGTCAAGGTTGACACTTACCATCCGTCCTATCCTGCCTGCCGGTGCCAGGGCTTTCAGATAGGTCCCGTGATTCCCGGATGAATCGCCTACGTCGACAACGGTCAGGTCATCCCTGCCCAGAGCATTGATTGCCTGAAGGGCGCTATCAATTTGGAAGGCATGAATACTCCGCATCTTCGTCTCCCAGTAGCGCGCATACTCGACCGGATCAATGTCGAGCGTATACTGGTCGGCGAGGTCGGGAATCTCCTCACGCAATTTTTCTCGCAGTTCGGCAAACCCCTGCTCGCGAACCGCGGTGTCCACACTCCAAGCGGATAGTGTCTGATAGACTTTCCGCGTGTCGATACCAAACGATCGCACGACTGATTTCAGGGCATTCCACATGTTCGGATAAATTCCATCTTCACCGCTCACAAAGGCGGGCGGCGATAAAATTGTGAGGACTTGTCAGTCGTTGGTATCTGGCAAATTGTCGTCGAGTTTCCATAGCGCCTTCCAGACAGGATCGGCGCAGTAAATCCGGTAGACAAGTTCCATCGTCTTCGCAGCATCCGTCGACGTACCCGACAGGATTTTTCCATCGCTCAGGATTGCCGCGGCGAATTCGTCAATCTCGCAGGCCCAGGATGGATCCTCGTCGTACCGGTGAACCTCCTCGGGTGGGTCGCCTGCTGCGTCGTCCGAGCGGCGGGGGGCGATCATCGTTTTGGGCCCGCCGCTTTTTTAAGCCGCCAGAAAAACCCACAATTGTCCAAAAAAGGGTTGTGAAAAAAGCCATACGAATAGAATTATAATATGAATCCCAGCCACCTCCATCCATGAGATCAAATTGATAATTTTTTAGTGAAAGGGTTAAATTGTAAGGCCAAAACGTAACAAGACTTGCATAAAAACACATTCCTAAAATCGTTAAGATTAATACTGAGATTGCTGAACAATAGCCAAACATAACCCTATCAAAAGTTTTACTCTCATTGGGCTCATGGACAACAGAACGAGAAGTTAATATGGCTACCTGTTTTCTTTGTACAATGCGATCAACTGCAAAGGCTATGAGAGCGGGAAAAACAAGCACCATACTTACAACTGCACCCATTTCAAAATTTTGCTGACCGATTACTTGCTTATAAACATCTACCGCAAGAACGTTATAATTACCCCCTATAACCTTAGGTATTCCAAAATCAGTAATCACTAATGTAAAAACTACAAAAGCTGCGCTTATAACACCATATTTTGCAGAAGGTAGTGTCACAGTAAAAAAGGTTCGAATTGATTTGGAGCGCAGAACTTTAGCGGCCTCATATAATCTTGCGTCTCCTATTGAAAGTGCTGTAACAATTATAAGCAGCGCATGGGGAAAGGTATAAAAAACCTCAGCTATTATAATTCCGATAGGACCATAAATTTCATAGCCCATTAATAACTCCCTAAATATTCCTTGCTTACCAAATAGATAAATAAGGGAAATTCCTGATAGTAACGATGGTACTAAAATTGGAATCATAGCTATCGAACGAAACACACCTTTTCCTGCCATACGACTTTTAGTGAGAGCATAGGCAAAAACAAACGCTAGAGAAATAGTGATGACCATCGTCACTATAGAGATAAATAAACTATTGTAGATTGAGTAGACTAATGAACTATTTTCGAAATAACTTTGATAATTTTCAAATCCAATAAAAGCACCATCTTTATTTTCAAAACTTTTTGATAAAATGGCATACATAGGAAAAGCGAGAGCAATAAAAATATAAAATCCGATAATGGATATAAAAAATAAAGTTAAATAGTCGTCTCTACTTTTTTTCATTTTAAATTTTAATCTTTAACAATTTTAATTGCATGCGGTTGAAGAGAAATATTAATTGATGTGTCCTTTTGAATATTATGATTTTGAATATATTCAGACGCAAAATTACAAATAACAATATCTGTTTGGGATTTAAAGTTTACCTCAATATGCCCTCTTATGTTTGAACCCAAAAATTCAAGTTCTTTTACTGTTCCAGTAAAAATATTTTGATTATTTTCGCTATTAGAGATTTTAACATCTTCTGGTCTGATAGTTACTGTTGAAACATCGTCTTTGATATCATCATTACATTCTAAGATAGAGCCATGAATTTCAATTGAATTTGAGGAAATTTTATTCGCCTTAAATAGATTTGTTGTTCCTATAAAGTTTGCAGAGAAAGCAGTTGTAGGTTTAGAGTAAATGTCTTGAGGAGACCCTTCTTGTTCAATGACACCTTTATTCATTAGAATAATTCTATCTGCCATTGTTAACGCCTCTTCTTGGTCGTGAGTAACCATGATAGTTGTCACTCCTAATTTTCTTTGAAGATTTTTAATTTCTAAACGTAAATGCTGTCTCACTTTTGCATCGAGCGCAGAAAGAGGCTCATCTAGTAGTAATAATCCTGGAGAGGGCGCTAGTGCCCTTGCTAAAGCAACACGTTGTTGCTCGCCACCTGATAGCTGTGCAGAGTATTTATTGATATGGTCGGACAATCCAACCAAATTCAATAATTCATCCACTCGTCTATCTATTACATCTTTATTTTGTTTTCTCGTTTTTAAACCAAAAGATATATTGTTTTTTACAGTTAGATTTGGAAATAAAGCATAAGACTGAAATACAATTCCAAAATCTCTTTGATCGGGTGGTAGTTGAGAAATATTTTTATTATTTTGATTAATTTCTCCTTCTGATTGACTTTCTAGCCCTGCTATAACTCTTAGAAGAGTAGTTTTCCCGCATCCAGAAGGTCCAAGAATACATACAAACTCTCCTTCTTGTACATCAAAATTTACATCTTTAAGTGCTTGAAACTTACCAAAATGTTTATTGACTTTTTTTACTGATAAATATTTATCCATGATTTTTATTAACTAAAAAAGCTTACAAAATTAATTGTAAGCTTTTTTATAAGATTTTTATTTAGTTTTTAGGTTCTGACTTAGAATCATATCTTCTTTGCCATTCAGCAAGGATACTTTTTCTATTTTGAGCTGCATATTCAAAATCATTTTTGATCATTGCCTCTAATAAGCCTTCAGGGAAGTGTTTCACTGGTTTTGCTACACCGGGCATACCAACAACAGCGTAAGCGTCATTGTACATTTCCATAGCCTTTTTTGAGATAGACCAGTCAGCTAAAGTTTTAGCAGCTTCTAAATTAGAAGTACCTTTGATGATAGCTGTTGCTTCCATCTCCCATCCAACACCCTCAGCTGGAACTATAATTTCAATTGGAGCTCCTGCTTCCTTAGATCTTGCGCCTCTAAATGCAAAAGACACTCCAATTGGAACCTCTCCTGCTGCAGCTTGCTTACAAGGCTTAGACCCTGAGTGAGTGTAGTGAGAAATATTTTTATGAAGTCTATCCATATAAGCCCAACCACCATCTTCACCAAAAATCTGCAGCCAACTAGAAACATCTAAAAAACCTGTTCCAGATGAATTTGGATTTGGCATAGCTACATGACCTTCATAAACTGGATCGGTTAGATCTTCCCAAGAGGTAGGCATTGGTAAACCATAATTTTCTGCTTCAATAGTATTAACACATACAGCAGCAACCCATGCGTCCATTCCTGTCCATGAAGGTGGGTTAGCTGAGTCACGGAATTTAGAATCAAGATTTTCTAATCCCTTAGGTGCATAAGGTTCAAACATCCCCTCTGATTTCATCAGCATGGCACTTGTTCCTGCTAATCCCCATATGATATCAGCTTGAGGGTTATTTTTTTCTGCTAAAAGTTTTGCAGTTATGATACCTGTTGAGTCTCTGACCCAGTTAATTTCAATATCTGGGTGATCCTCATTGAATGTTGCTGCATACTTTTTTAAATCTTCTGCTTCGACAGCTGTATAAACAGTGAGCTGTGTTTTTGCCATTAATGAAAATGAACCAAAGATGAAGACAGTAAAAATTAAAAAGAGATTTTTTATTTTTGTCATCTTATTTCCTCCGTTTTTAAAGAATTCTAATTATATGCATTTATTTCATATATGTATAAGATGAATTTAATGAACCTTTTATTACAAAAATGTTATGAAAATTAAAATAAGAGGAATTTTATTTGATTTTGATGGTGTAATTGCTGAATCTGAACAAATATGGTTTGGCACAGCATTGCTTACACTCAAAAAGATGGGGATAACATATGATAAAAGCATTAAACAAAAATCAACTATTGGAATTATTTCAGAACACTTATTTCAAAAACTCATTTTAGAAGAAAATTATAATCTTCCAAGAATTATGAGAAGTTACAGAAAAGAGCTAAAAAAAGCTTTTAATGAGCAAAGTCCCAAAATTTATCCTCATCTCAAAAAATTCATTCGTTCAACAAATTTAAAAATAGGGATAGTTTCTAATGCACATAAACATCACATATTGAAGATCTTAAAAAAAAATAATCTTCACCAATATTTTAGGGGGAATATTACATCTTGCACGGGGGACATTCCTTATAAACCTTTTAAGAATGGCTATGTTATTGGGTATAAAAAATTAGGGCTTAAGGCTAGTGAGGTTTTAGTAATTGAGGACTCAGATGTAGGAATTGAAGCTGCTTTAAAGGCAAAAGTTCAAAAGGTTTTACGCCATACTAATAATGATAAAAACTTACCTAAAAATATAAAATATCGTATTCCAAAATTAATGGGTTACAAAGATTTTGATAAACGTTTTTAAATTATCCTGCTGCTATTCTAATTGTTATACAGCCTATAACAACAAGAGCAGCTGAAATAACTTTTATCAATCCAAACTTTTCTTTTAAAAAATAAACACCGTATATTGAGGTAAATAAAATACTAATCTCTCTCAGTGCTGCTACTGAGGGGACATTTACTTTGGTAAAGGCATATAGAATTGGCAAATATGCAAAAGTAACTAAAAGACTGGCAAATAAAATTTTATATTTTTCACTAAGTATAAACTTTAAGGGAATTTTTTTATCCTTGAAGAAAAACATATAAGCAATATTGAAAATAATTCCTTCCATGGCAAACATGTAAATTCCATAAGAAAGGACACTGTCTGAGAGTCTAGCTCCTTGTGCATCTACAAGTGTGTAAATAACAATTGTACACGCTACCATTAAAGATAGTCCGAGTCCTTTAAAATTAATTTTCTTATAGTTTCCTTCAGAAAAAATAAGGAAAAAAATTCCGCTGATTAAAATTAAAGCTCCTATGTTATTTAGATTGCTAATCTGATCCCCTAACAAAAAAGGAGATGCAACAAGCAGTATTAGTGTAGGACTGCCTCGGGCTATAGGATAAGAGAAAGATATTTCGGAATAGCTATACATTTTGATGAGGAAGATATTGTAGAAAATATGAATAAAAAGAGATGCTGCTAGAAATTTATATGCATCAGGAGAAGGCGGTTTAATAAAAAATAAAACAGGAATAAATAATAAACTTGCTAATAAAAGAAAGCTTCTAAGGAAAAATACTTTGTTATCCGATGTCTTTAATAACACATTCCAAGTCGTGTGTGCGACTGCTGTAATAACAATTATAAGAAATAAAGAAAAT
>NZGN01000053.1:0-14394 GCA_002691045.1 Marinovum sp. | reverse complement strand
GCAGTAGCAACAGAAGCCAACCAGATTGTTGCGTCTTCATTTTCGGGAGCGCTGGCTCATCTGAAACGGAAAACAGTCGACCTTAAAATGGGTCTAATTCTCTTGATAGGAGGCTTATTAGGCGCTGGACTAGGTTTGATTATTTTCAATTATCTCAAAAGTCTTGGACAAGTCGATTTGCTTGTAAAACTTTGCTACGTAGCTTTTTTGGGAATCATTGGAAGCCTGATGTTCATCGAGAGTTTGCGGGCACTTTTGAAAAAAGAAAATGGGTCAACACCAAAAAAAATTCGTAAGCAAAGAGGCTTTGCTCAACAATTACCTTTCAAAATGCGTTTCAGAACCTCGGGATTGTACATTTCAATAATACCGCCCATCTTTGTCGGACTCTTTGTAGGTGTCCTGTCAGCGATTATGGGCGTTGGTGGCGGTTTTATCATGGTACCAGCCATGATTTATATTTTGGGTATGCCAACAAAAGTTGTAGTGGGCACATCACTTTTCCAAATTATATTTGTTACGGGTTTTACCACATTATTGCACGCAACAACAAATTACACAGTTGACGTTGCTTTGGCTGTACTATTGCTTTTGGGCGGCGTAGTTGGAGCGCAGTTTGGAAGCCAGCTTGGAACTAGACTACGAGCAGAACAATTACGTATTCTTTTGGCACTGATGGTTATAGCAGTATGTTTGAAAATTGCCCTAGACTTATTAATTATGCCAGGTGAACTTTATTCAATTAGCAAAGCGAGCCTAAAATAATGATTAGGCTTATCCTATTATTTTTGATATCAACTTCTTCCGCATTTGCAGAAAGTGTTGTGATTGGGATGGACAAAGAAAAAGTAGCCATAACGGCAACTTTTGATGGGTCCCAAATTCTATTATTTGGAGCTGTTAAAAGAGATAAGCCGGCACCCTTCGGCGATCTTCAAGTAATCGTTACGGTAGCTGGTCCTTCAGAGAGGATTTCTGTTCACAGAAAATCAAAAGTTTTAGGGATTTGGATGAATACAGAAACTGTAGAAGTAGACGCTGCACCCAGTTTTTATGCTGTAGCGACAAGCTCTGATTTTCTATCAACTATTAGTGATACAGAAGATCTTAGGTATAAAGTTTCTATACCCAGAGCAATTCGCTCCGTTGGTGCGCCTATGAATGTATTGGATGCTGTTTCGTTTTCAGAGGCCGTTATAAGGATTAGAAAAGAGCAAGGATTGTATAAATTGCTAGAGAATACGGTAGAGATCGACGAGCAAACCTTATTTCGAACCTCAATTGGCATGCCTGCGGATATATCTGAAGGTGATTATACCGCGCGCATTCTCCTGACCAGAAATGGAAATGTAATTGATGAATTCTCTACTGTCATTGATGTAAGAAAAGTTGGTCTAGAGCGTCTGTTATTTAATATGTCTAGAGAAAACCCACTAGCGTACGGTCTTATGTCACTTGCGATTGCTATATTCGCTGGATGGGCAGCCTCGCTATTATTCAGATTTTTCAGAACTACCTAGCGAGGAGCCATTCTTATTGCTCCATCAAGACGAATTACCTCTCCGTTTAACATATCGTTCTCAATGATATGACACACTAACTGGGCAAATTCCTTTGGTTTTCCCAATCGTGATGGGAATGGTACCTGCCCTCCCAAAGACTCTTGAACTTCATTAGGCAGACTTTCCAAAAGTGGTGTCAGAAATAATCCCGGTGCAATTGAACAAACACGAACACCTTTATCAGAAAGATCTCTTGCCATTGGAAGTGTCAGTCCAACGACTCCACCTTTTGAAGCTGAGTAAGCAGCCTGACCTACCTGTCCATCATAAGCCGCAACAGATGCTGTATTTATTATTACACCCCTTAAGCCATCCTCTGAGCACTTATCATTTTTTACCATCTGAGCCGCACAGACAGAAGCCACATTAAAGGTACCAATTAAATTAATATTAATAACTTTGGCAAAAAGTTCACTTGAATGGGCCTCCCCTCGTGAAACAGTTTTTGCTGCGGGACCTATACCAGCACAATTTACCGCGACCTGAATTCCTCCATTTTGCTTTGAAAAATCCAAGACTGCTTGGTTTACAGAATTAACATCCGATACATCAACTTCGTAAAAGTCTGAATTTAATTCTTTTGCAATAGTTGAACCCTTATCAATATCTAGATCAAAAATAGCCACCTTTGCACCCATGGATGATAACATGCGCGCTGTTGCTTCACCTAAGCCAGAGGCGCCACCAGTAACTATCGCAGACAGTGTTCCATTTATTTCCATTGATCATCCTACAAAATATTTTTTATTAACAATATAAATCACTTTTTGATCTCAAGTTTAAATCCAATTGTAATTTGATATACTTGCAGCAGGATACAGAAATGACAAATGACACACAACTTTGCCGAGTAGAATTTCCTACCTTTGTTCAGATGCCTACTAGATGGATGGATAATGATGCTTACGGTCACATGAACAATATTGTTCACTATGCTTTAATAGACACAGCCGTCACTGACTGGCAAAGAGACCACGGCTTCTTTAATAAAGAACATGCCGGATTTGAGTTTATGGTTGTCGAAAGTGGTTGCCGCTACTTTTCAGAGGCGGCCTATCCAGACAAAATATCAGTTGGCTTAAAAATAAATAAAATTGGTAATACATCATGGATATATCAAGCAGGACTTTTTCGAGAAGAGGATGATCCATGTTTCGCACTAGGGTTTTTTGCACAGGTTCTAGTAGACAGTGAAAATCGAAGACCCACACCAATTCCCAGCGAAATGCGTGATGCTCTAAAGTTATTAGAAACTTAGTTATTTAACTTTGAATTGGAGGACATTATTCCAAATGGATAGCCCTAGAAATTAACCACTTTTCCGGTTTCAGCAGAAACTTGTGCGGCATTACCCATTCTTACAGCCCAGATACCATCATTCAAAGTCACCTCTGGTGATTGATGTCCGTCTACAACACGCATAAATTTTTGATGTTGATAAAACGTAGAGCCATTGTGATCACCTGCTTCTAATATCATTTCGTCTACCGGCACATCAAATTCTCTTAAACCAGACTTGTCTCTTGGACTAACAACTATTTTTGGTACCGGAGGAGCACCAAGTTTCTTGGGCCAAAATCTAGCGGGGCCTGGAACAAAAGCTTCTATTTTACCTTTATCTCCAGTAATTGATATCTCTTCTTGATACTTTGCACCCTCTGCAAACATACACAATTCAAGCATGGCCCTCATATTATCTTCAAACTCAACAATTACATATCCATGATCCCAAATATCTGGCACCAAACCAGAGTAATTTTCTTTAAGATGATTAACGGCCTGCCCTCCACTAGCCATTATCTTGGTTGGGTTAGACCCGGTTATCAGCCTCATTAAATCAAAAAAATGGCAACATTTTTCCACAAAGGTGCCACCACTGTTTTTGTTAAATCTATTCCAGTCATCGACTTTTGGAAGAAAAGGAAATCTATGTTCACGGATAGAAAGCATTTTAATACTACCAGTCACATTATTTTGCCTTTTAATAAGTTCTGCCATGGGCGGCATATATCGATATTCCATAGCTACCCAAACAGGCGCACTATATTTGATTGAGAAGTTTTTTATTCTCTCCAAGTGTTTAATTTCAGTGAATAAGGGCTTTTCTACCAGTATGGGTCTATGAGGAATACCAGCCAATTGTTCCAACTGATCCATATGGAGATGGTTTGGCGACACTATTAACCAACAATCAATATTTTCGTCACTCAAAATTTTATCTAGGGAGTCATAAAACTTGGCGTCTGGGGCAAGTTTTTTTGCCATTTTCTGCATATTTATATTAGGTTCATAAATCGCATAAGCTATAGCGTCATTGATTAAATTTATGTTGCGAAGATGCTCCTGTCCCATCATTCCACAACCTATAATTCCGTATCTTTTTATCATAATGCTCCTAACTGATACGCGCGGTATAGCGTGCAATCTTTGTATCGATCCAACTACGGGAAAACTCAACAGGCGCTCCAAACTGATCATTCGCCAAACGCTCTATACAAACCGTCTCATTATCATGCGCTAATTTAAATTCCTCGGGTGCCCAAGAAGGAACTGGCAGTAAAGCCGCACTATCTTTAGCTGACATGATGCGCAAATTTAAAATATCTTTATAAAAAAGATAAACTGACTGTGAAATTTGATCAAATTTATGCCCATTAGTTTTCATAGAATCTAAGTGTATTTCTTCCAATACGCAGGGTTGGCCGTCGAGGAAACGTAATCGTCTAATCCGAAGGCACTTATTTGATTCTCCAAAAAACGGTGCATTTTTTGGCTTCTGAACCAAATTGATATCTAAATTTTTTGCAGAAGGCAAACCTCCACCATCAATTAATTCAACTCTAAAAAACGAGTAAATAGAGTCAAACTTTGTATTGAATTTTACATAATTACCTGACCCATGTTTACGAAATAGCGCACCTTTTTGTTCAAGGTCTTTTAAAGCTTTTCGCAATGTTCCAACAGAAATATTGAGTGACTTAGCTAAAGTTCTTTCAGGCAAAAGACGTTCTCCATCCAATAAACGACCAGCTATAATTTCTCGCATAAGCATTTCGCTAATTTGGATGTATATTGGTAAAGAAGTAGCTTCAGACATGTTTCAACAACGTGTGTAATTCATAAATTGATACACTATTGATTTACATAAGTTGGAATGCTACGCAAGATGTAAGATTAGGGGGAAGTATGACCGTAGTACCAATTACATCTTCTGACTTAATGGCCGCGGAAGTTTCTTGGTTTTCAGCCTTGTGTTCGGACGATTACCAATTTTTAGGAATACCCGACGGTAACCTTCGTAGTTCGTGGGAGCACTGTAGTTCAATCGTCAAAGAAGCAGAAAACTATGGCTTTCGAAATATACTGTGCCCTTCTTCTTATCAGGTTGGACAAGACACATTAAGCTTTGTTGCTGGCTGCGCACCAATAACAGAAAAAATCAATATGCTCGCAGCGGTAAGATGCGGTGAAATGCAACCCATAATGCTTGCTCGCACTATCGCCACTCTAGATCATATGATGAACGGTCGGTTGACTATAAATATTATTAGTTCTGATTTTCCAGGAGAAAAGGCTGAAAGTGGGTATCGATATCAACGCTCACGAGAAGTAGTGGAAATCTTGAAGCAAGCTTGGACCCAGGATGAGATTGATTATGAGGGTGAGATTTACAAGTTCTCAGACCTTACAACAGAACCCTCAAAACCATTTCAAGTAGGAGGACCATTACTTTATTTTGGCGGATATTCTCCACCTGCCCTTGAATTGTGCGGACAGCATTGTGACGTCTATCTGATGTGGCCAGAACCTAAAGAACAGATAATTGGAAGAATGAAATCTGTTAATGAAGTGGCCGAAAAATATGAAAGAACCCTTGATTATGGGCTACGCGTCCATATGATTGTTAGAGATACCGAAGCAGAAGCAAAAGAGTATGCTGAATATATAGTATCAAAGCTAGAGGATGACTTTGGAAAAAAAATAAGAGAACGCGCTCAGGATAGCTCGTCATTGGGAGTTTCACACCAAGCAAAAAATAGAAAAATTGCTGATGAATTCGGTTACGTCGAACCTCATCTTTGGACTGGAGTTGGTAGAGCAAGATCTGGGTGTGGCGCTGCTATTGTGGGATCTACCGATCAAGTGATGAGTGAATTAGAGCAGTATCAAAAATTGGGAATCCGTTCTTTTATCCTGTCTGGGTATCCTCACCTTGATGAATGCAAACATTTTGGCTCAAAGGTCTTGCCAAATATAAAAACTTGCTCTTTACCGCATGAATATGGACGAGTTCCAGAAAGTACACCTTCAACTCCACTCGGGCTAGGAGAGCGCCACTAATGCAACGAACTAAAATCAGCTCAACTCTTACAATGTCACGTTTGGTCTATGGAATGTGGAGATTGGGTGATGACCAAGACACATCGCCTGAGCACGTGCGCAATAAAATATCAAGTTGTTTACATCAAGGAATAACCTCTTTTGATCAGGCCGACATATATGGTGGCTATGAAGCTGAAGAAATTTTAGGAAATGCACTCAAAGGATCACACCTCCGTAAAGAAATGGAGATTGTTACTAAGTGCGATATTGTAGCACCAGTAGGCAGGTATAAGAGTGCTCCAGTAAAATACTATGACACTTCAAGAGATCATATTTTAAAATCAGTAGATGCATCATTGAAGCTCATGTGTATTGACTATATCGACTTGCTTCTGCTCCATAGGCCAGACCCGCTGATGGATCACTTTGAAACTGGCGCAGCTCTTGATGAAGTAATTGCATCTGGCAAAGTCAGAAATGTGGGTGTTTCCAACTTTAAGCCTTGGGATTGGAACTTATTGCAAGCTGCAATGAAGAATAACCTTGTTACCAATCAAATTGAATTAAGTGTGCTAGCACACGAGGGCTTTACAAATGGCGATGTAGCATTTCACCAAACTCATAATACTCCTATTATGGCTTGGTCTCCTTTAGCTGGAGGGGACTTATTTTTAAAATCAAATGAAAAGCTTTTAAATTGTCTGAGTAACATCGCAGATACATTTGGTGTCGAACCAAGTACAGTAGCAGTAGCCTGGCTTCTCGCACACCCTGCCAAAATTTTGCCCGTTTTAGGAACAAATTCTTTGTCACGAATAGAAACAATTTCTCAGGCTTTAGATATCAAATTGGATAGACAAACCTGGTTTGAAATTTATACAACCGCGCTTGGACGCGAAGTTGCTTAGTGACTTTGGAAGTAGAGTTAAATGATTAATCAAGATGACTTCAGATCTGCTTTAGGAAAATACGTAACAGGTATCACAATTGTTACCTGTAATAGCAAAGACGGTCCAATAGGCATTACGGCTAATAGCTTTTCAAGCTTATCTTTATCACCTCCATTAGTTTTATGGTCTCCTGCAAAGGCCTCCAAAAGGCATGATACCTTTTTAGAGGCTGAAAAATTTATTATTCATATTGCTAACGAAGACCAGATCGAGCTCTGCAAAAGCTTTTCAAAGAGTGCTGATGGCGGAGATGGAGTAAATTGGGAGTTCAATAATGAAGGTGAAGCTTTCATCAAAAATTGTTCAGCGCGCTTTGAATGTATAAAGTATAATCACTTCGATGGAGGAGATCATTCAATCATCATAGGGGAAGTGAAAAAGTTTGAAGCGACGGAACATAAACCGTTAGTCTATTGGGGAGGAGCTTACACAAAACTTTAATTTCCTGTTTAATTCCGAAATATGAAGACAAAAAAAGTTAAATATATTTAACTTTTTTTCGTTTTTATATCGCCAAACTTTTATAATTGACCTTGGTCAATTTTTAGAGTTTGGTAGCGCTATCAACAGTGTAAATTTTTAGCGCTTAAATTCTACAAATTGGGTCTTCTTATGACTTGATTTTAATATAACTGAAATGTTTCAACTCTTGGGAGGAAAAGAATGAAACTTAAGACTAAAACTTTAAGCATCACAGCTGCTTTATCCTTGGGCTTCGGTTCAATGGGTATCGCGGGCTCTCACGATGTTTGCAATACACCTTCTAAATTAGGTGACTTGGGAAGCTTTCCAGGTGAAGTCATAACTATGCAAGGGTCACTGCTAGGCACAGACCAAGAAATGTTAGAAAACACCATTAGCTGCTTTGAAAAAGCAACTGGTGCGAAAGTTCAATATTCTGGCTCTCGTGACTTTGCAGCGCTCGTAGTGGCTGATATGCGTTCAAACAACCCACCCAACATTGCCATCTTTCCACAGCCTGGTCTTGCAGCCGATATGGCAGCAGAAGGCCATTTAGTGCCTATTGGGGACGACGCAGCCGCATGGATGAAAGACAATTACGGTGCAGGCTCTTCTTGGGTAGACCTCGGAACCTATGCAGACCCTAATGGTAACGACCAGTTCTATGGTTTTGCCTTTAAAATGGATTTAAAATCGTTGGTCTGGTATTCACCCGAACAGTTTGAAGACAACGGTTATGAAATTCCATCCACTATGGAAGAACTCATTGCTTTATCCGATCAGATGGTAGCTGATGGAAATACACCTTGGTGTATCGGTGTCGAGTCTGGAAATGCTACAGGTTGGACCGCAACCGACTGGATGGAAGACATCATGCTTCGTACTACTTCAGCTGAAAACTACGATCGTTGGGTTTCAAACGATTTAGCATTTAACAGCCCTGAAGTGATCAATGCTATGGAACTTTATGGTCAATTCTCTCGAAACGATGATTACGTTGCTGGTGGAGCAGCTTCAGTAGCGACGACTTCATTTGGTGATGCACCAAAAGGTTTATTCACATCGCCTCCAAGTTGTATGATGCACCGTCAAGCTTCCTTCATCACCGGATTCTTTCCTGACAAAGGTGAGGAAGTTGCCCGGGGTGAAGCAGACGCATTTTATTTTCCGCCTTTTGCATCTGGAAACCTAGGAAACCCAGTTCTTGGTGCTGGAACATTGTATACTATGGCAAAAGACTCTCCAGCGACCCGTGCATTCTTTAAGTATTTACAAGAAGCTTCAGCACATGAGGCGTGGATGCAGCAAGGTGTATTCCTTACAGCCCATAAGGGTGCTGACTTAAATGCTTACGCAACACCTCTATTAAAAAAGCAAGGCGAGATCCTAGCAAATGCTACTACTTTTCGCTTTGATGCATCAGACTTGATGCCTGGTGCTATCGGTGCTGGCGCTTTCTGGAGTGAAATGACCGCGTTCGCAAACGGCCAGGATGCAAAGACAACTGCTGACAATATTCAAGCAGCTTGGGATGCTATAAAGTAATATAGCTAAACGAGTATGATAAGAGCACAGGAAAAAACCTGTGCTCTTATTCTTTAATTTGGGGCAACAAATTTAATGCGTTCTGTTCAATCAATAATTTTTAGTAACAGCTTAGCCATCGTTCTCACGATAGTTTGCGTATTACCAATTACTGCTGTCTTTGTATTTTCTCTAACTGCTCCCATAGATGACGCTTTTGCAAATTTTGGCCTTTGGCTTCACAACAAATATGAATGGTCTGTAGCAACTTTTGTGACAGAATTGCGATTTGCGAAAGTTGGTTTTGCTTTACGTTCTGTTTTGATAGCTTTGTTCATCTCATTTTTATATTACTGGATCACAAATTGGCTTAACTTTGGGCTAGCTAATTTCAGATCGAATAAATCTATCGGCAAGAGGTCAGCAGTTGCCGAAGCAATTCAGCCTTGGATATTTGTAGGACCTGCTCTTGTTTTACTTCTATTGTTTTTACTGATCCCAGCTCTTGCAACTCTAAAAATATCTTTCACAAAACCTGGTGGAACGGCTTCTATTAGCAACTATGCTTTTCTTTGGGATCCTAGCGCTCTGGGATATATTCAATTCAGATTTGCCATGCGAAATAGTTTGATGTGGCTGATTTTAGTCCCCTCACTATGTATAATCTTTGGATTATTGATCGCCGTTTTAGCAGATTCTGTGCGATGGGGTGTGGTTGCAAAAACTTTTATTTTTGTGCCTTTAGCCATTTCTTTTGTTGGAGCTGCAGTAATTTGGCGAAATATCTTTGCTGGAGGTGGTATCGAACCTCAAGAAACGATAAATGGTGTCACACCTTCATATCAAATAGGTCTTCTAAAAGCCCTGTTAGGACATACGCCTGAGTATAATGAGCCTCTTTATAATTTAAAATTTTGGGGCAATTTTTACTTAATGTGGATCATGGTTTGGATAAAAACTGGTTTTGCAATGGTTATTTTTTCTGCTGCTTTAAGAGGTGTTCCTCAAGAAACAGTAGAAGCCGCCATAATTGATGGGGCAAACCCCAGGCAGCTTTTCTTTAGAGTTAAACTTCCCCAAATTTTCTCAACAGTTGTTGTGGTATGGACCTATCTTGTAACAGAAGTATTAAAGGTTTTTGATATTCCTTATGCACTATCCGCTAACGATGACGACAAGCTTCTTCTCGCCACGATGATGGAAGCTGCAATGAATACATGGTCTATTGGTGGTAACAATGTTGATAATTTATTTGCCGCTATAGCGGTTATGCTGATGTTAACAGTTATACCTCACATGATTTTTCTTGGTTGGCGTATTCGGCGCGAGCAAAAGCAACTGGAACACTAAGGATTTGATTGGTTATGTATAATCGTTCATTTGCTCACATTATCCTCGCCATCATCCTAGTAATCTGGGTAGTACCTTTCGTGGCTTTAATAACAACTTCATTCAGATCAGAAATTGCATCTAAGACTTCAGGCTTTTGGACAGCGTTTACCCCAACGGAGCTAGGCCACCGTTTCAGCACACATGATAAGGGTGAGCAAATCAAAATTACGGAAATGCGGGGCAACATTTTCCAACGCATAAATAAAGATGAAGAATGGTTTCAAATATCCGGAGAAATCAAGTCCATCATGTTTAAAGGTCGAGTACCAGACCCTGAAAAACCTGGAAAAACAAAATTAATCAGGAAACTTGTGCCAGCAGGCGAAGTCATGGATGTCCGTGGGGGCGAGTTCGTTTTTAAGGCGAATGGTGATTTTATTTGGGCATTTCCTGAAGAAATTGCGCCAAAGCCTAAAAATCTTGATGTTTTTATAAATCAAGATCCTGTTTTTGGCGCAGAAGCCTATTTTGAGGTTTTATTAGATAACAAAGACGTACCTAACGCTTTGATCTCTTCCTTTATAGTCGTTGTTCCAGCAACGATCATTCCTATAACAGTTGCCGCTTTTGCTGCTTATGCTTTTTCATGGATGCGTTTTCCAGGCAGGGATTGGTTATTCATAATTGTCGTTTCCCTGATGGTTGTCCCAACACAACTAGCATTTTTACCGATTCTGCAGGGATTTAATGGCATTGCAACTTGGGCGACAGCTCTAAAACAATGGACAACTGACTGTGAATTGACAAATTCATGTCAGTTCCCAACCAAATCCTTTGCAGGTTTGTGGCTGACCCATACAGGTTTCGGTCTTCCTCTAGCTATTTTTCTTTTACGAAATTATATCGTTGGACTACCTAGAGAATTGCTCGAAAGCGCCAAAATTGATGGGGCTAATCATATGCAAATTTTCGTAAAAGTAGTGGTCCCACTTTCAGTACCAGCGCTTGCTTCGTTCAGTATATTTCAATTTCTATGGATCTGGAATGATTTATTGGTAGCCATGTTCGTTGGCCCTAGCGAAACTGATAATATAGTTTTCCCTATTTTGTTGGAGAGACAGTTGGGAACTTTTGGAGACCAACTTCACCTTCTTAACGCTTCAGCCGTAATATCCATGATAGTTCCAGTGATAGTATTTCTCGCTATGCAGAAATATTTCATTAGGGGTTTGCTCGCTGGATCCGTCAAAGGAGGTTAATGAATGTCTTCTTTGAAATGGTGGGAACACGCTGTTATTTATCAAATATATCCCAGATCATTCCAGGACTCAAACTCTGATGGAATTGGTGATCTCAATGGGATCACATCAAGGTTAGAATATATCGCGAACCTGGGTGTCGATGCCATTTGGATCAGTCCGTTTTTCATGTCCCCTCAACATGACTTTGGGTATGATGTATCTAATTATTGTGAGGTAAACCCTGAGTATGGAAGTCTAAGTGATTTCGATCAATTAATAGACAAAGTGCACGGACTTGGCTTACGCCTAATGATAGATATTGTCCCAGCTCATTGTTCTTACTTACACCCATGGTTTGAAGAAAGCCGAAAGTCAAAAGATAACCCAAAATCTGATTGGTTTCACTGGGTTGATCCAAAACCTGACGGTTGTCCACCAAATAATTGGTTATCTTTTTTTGGAGGTCCGGCTTGGTCATGGGAACCTAGGAGGCAACAATACTATTTACATAATTTTTTGCCAGAACAACCAAATTTGAACCATGCAAATCAAGAAGTCCAAGAAGAGTTAAATAAGGTTGCTAGGTTTTGGTTTGACCGGGGCGTTGATGGTTTCAGGTTAGATGCAGTACATACAGTTAATGGAGACTGTGAACCCTATAAGGATAATTTGGCAGACCCCAACTTCACCCTTGGTCCCCTGCCACAAGACAAACAACCCTTCTTCAGGCAACTACACGATGTAGGTCAACTTAATCAGCCTGTGATCCAGAAATTTAGTGAAGCTTATAGAAAAATTGCCGACGGATATGATGGTGATCGCTTTCTTATGGGAGAGGTTGATGGCGATGATGGCAATGCTATGGCTGTTAGCAAAACATTTTCAGAACCAGGCAGACTTCACTCTACATATAATTTTGATCTTCTAGAGTGGGGCGGGTTGAACGTTTCAGAACTCAAACAAGCGATAGAAAATGCAAAAGAGGTATTCAATGGTTCAGGCAGACTGTGTTTTGCTTTTTCAAACCATGACGTTCCCCGCTCAGCGAGTCGACAGTTAGACCCACTCGGAATTACTTCAGATAAGCAAGATGATTTGCAATTGTTACTTCTTCAACTTGAAACATCACTGATTGGTTCCTCCTGCATTTACCAGGGCGAGGAGTTAGGATTATCAGACGTAACAGATATTGAATTTGACAAAATGAAAGACCCATGGGGAATAAACTTTTATCCTGAGTTCTTGGGTCGAGATACATGCCGAACCCCAATGGTTTGGGAAAAAAGCAAGCCCATGGGAGGCTTCACATCAGCAAATGAGTCTTGGCTACCCATATCGAAAAGCCACTTGGAAAAAGCTGGCTTGGACATGGCGAAAAGTGAAGGCTCAATCTATAATAAATTTTCCAGTTTCCTAAAATGGCGCAAGCAGCAACCTGCCCTGATGACAGCTAATAATATGTCAAGCATAACTGGAGGCCCAAGGGAGATAATTTTTGATAGAATAAGCAAAACTCAAACATTGAGATGTAAATTTGATTTTGAATTGGTTAAAGCCACCTTTGAAGAGGTAACACATGGCACAGGTTGAACTTAAAAATGTAGACAAATCTTTTGGACAGACGAAAGTCATTAAAGATGTTCACTTATCTATAGAAAAAGGTGAGTTTGTCGTCTTTGTGGGGCCCTCAGGTTGTGGAAAATCAACGTTACTCAGACTTATTGCGGGATTGGAAAATTTAAGTAATGGTGAAATAATAATAGCGGATCGACCTGTTATGGATTTACCGCCCTCAGAACGAGGGATTGCTATGGTTTTCCAATCCTATGCTCTCTACCCACATATGTCTGTTTTTCAAAACATGGCTTTTTCACTAAGCTTACAAAAATTTTCTAAAGATGAAATTAGAAAACGCGTTGAAGCTGCCGCTAAAATTCTTCAAATGGAGCATCTACTTGACCGAAGGCCAGCAGCACTGTCCGGTGGGCAACGTCAGCGTGTGGCTATTGGCAGAGCGATTGTAAGAAACCCTGAAGTATTCTTATTTGATGAGCCCCTATCCAATCTGGACGCTGCACTAAGGCACGATACTCGCGTAGAGATTGCTAAATTACACAAACAGTTGGATGCAACAACCATTTACGTAACCCATGATCAAGTTGAAGCTATGACGCTTGCTGATAAAATCGTTGTTTTACGCGACGGGGAAGTTATGCAGGTGGGATCTCCAATGGATTTATTTAATTTACCAGATAATGAATTTGTGGCTGGTTTTCTTGGCTCTCCAAAAATGAATTTCTTTGAAGGTAAACTGTCAAAAGTTACAAAAAATGGTTCTTCTGGCTCATTTAAGGGTCAAGGTTTTGAAGCTAACGGTATACGGCTGACCTCGCGAGAGAAAAATTCAGATGATCCTGTTCGCTTTGGTATTCGTCCTCAGCACTTACAGATCCACGAAAAAGGAAAGTTGATTGGTCGTGTGACGTTGGTTGAAAAGCTTGGAACAGAAACAGTGGTTGAATTGATGACTGAAGACGGTACGCCTTTTAGATATGCTGCTGCGGAAACACCTGACATAGCTGTGGGTGATAACTTAAAAGTTAAATTCGAAAGTAGCAGGGCGCATTTATTCTAAGTATAAATTGCTTAACTTAAAACCAAGCTTAATTCGTCCATCTAGGTTTGGTTTTATTTAGGAAGGATTCTATTCCATGACGCGCCTCTTCACCTTCCCATATATCTGCTAATTGCTGAATTGTCTTCTCTATAACTTTATCATCTATAGTAGCACCTAGTGACCTAACCAAAGCTTTTGCCTCACCAACCGCCTTGGGCGCTGTTTTTAAGTACGGAATAATATGCTCCTCGACAGCTTGATCCAAATCATCGGAAATTTCAGATACTATGTTCACCTTTTTTGCATCCAGTTCACTGAAAATTTTGCCTGACATAAATACTTCACGAGCCTTAGCTTGACCCATCTTCCCAACTACATATGGT
>NZGN01000052.1:0-11717 GCA_002691045.1 Marinovum sp. | reverse complement strand
GTTTATCTAAATTATCTAGCATATTTTTTCTTATTTTAATCATTAAATAGAATAAATTCATTCTTTATAATTCAAATTTTGTCAATAATAGACTTTTTAATTCCTAATTAAACATTATAAACGCAACAGTTTAATGAAAGGAAAAAAAATGCGAGTTTACTATGACCGAGATTGCGACGTTAACTTAATTAAAGATAAAAAGGTTGCGATTTTAGGCTACGGATCTCAAGGACACGCTCACGCCCTTAATCTTCGTGATTCAGGCGCAAAAAACTTAGTTGTTGCTCTAAGAGAAGGTTCACCATCTGCAAAAAAAGCTGAAGCTGAGGGGCTAAAAGTGATGGCTATAGCCGATGCCGCAGCATGGTGCGATTTAATTATGTTTACGATGCCAGATGAACTTCAAGCAGAAACATATAAAAAATACGTTCACGACAATATCAAAGAAGGTGCTGCTATTGCGTTTGCTCACGGATTAAATGTTCACTTTGGCTTGATTGAACCAAAGAAAGGCGTTGATGTGCTCATGATGGCTCCAAAGGGGCCAGGTCATACCGTACGTGGTGAATATACTAAGGGTGGTGGTGTTCCATGCCTTGTGGCAGTTGATAAAGATGAATCTGGCAAAGCATTAGAAATCGGCCTGTCATATTGTTCTGCAATTGGCGGGGGGCGGTCAGGGATAATCGAAACAAATTTCCGCGAAGAATGTGAAACTGACCTTTTCGGGGAGCAAGCAGTACTTTGCGGAGGATTAATTGAGTTAATCCGCTGCGGTTTCGAAACACTTGTTGAAGCTGGCTACGCTCCAGAAATGGCTTATTTCGAATGCCTTCATGAAGTCAAATTAATAGTTGATTTAATCTATGAGGGCGGCATAGCTAATATGGATTACTCAATCTCCAACACTGCTGAGTACGGTCAATATGTAACTGGACCAAGAATTTTACCTTATGAACAGACAAAAAAGACCATGAAGGGCGTACTAGCTGACATTCAGAAAGGTAAGTTTGTTCGCGACTTCATGTTAGAAAATGCTGTTGGTCAACCCACAATCAAAGCAGCACGTCGTGCCAACGACGAGCACCTTATTGAAGAAATCGGTGAGAAACTCCGGGGTATGATGCCGTGGATTTCTGCAGGAAAAATGGTTGATAAAGACAAAAACTAAAATAAAGCAAAAAATAAAATGATTGGGCAATTTGTTATTTGCCCAATCATTGTACATTTACTCAATTAAGGCTCTGGTCGAAGGTAATTTTTTGGAAAACTCTATTCATACTAAACACTGGGTAATGATGTCTTCTTTGGGTATTGTATGGGGCTCTACCTTTCTTTTTATAGAGCTGGCTCTTCAAGGAATAACCCCCTTATGGTTAACTTCGGCTAGAATAGTCTTCGCTGCAGTTGTTACTTCTTTAGTCTGGTTTGTTTATGGTGGTCAACTTTTCACCACCAATGAAAAAGCCTGGGGGCGCCTAGGATTAATTGGGATAATAAGTACAGCTCTACCTTTTCAACTCATTAGCTGGGGCCAACAATACGTGACATCAAGCTTCGCTGGTTTAGCAATGGCAAGTATGCCTTTGTTTGTTTTGCCCCTCGCTTATTTATTTAAAACTAATGAAAATTTGGATGTAAAAAAATTTATAGGATTTATAATAGGCTTCGTTGGTATAATTATCCTATTCTCTCCAGATTTCTCTTCTAGTAGCGATGTATCGCCTCTAACAACGCTTGGTAAATTTGCTTGTATAGCAGCAGCCTTTTGCTATGCCAGTAATTCAATTCTTATGCGGAAACTACCTGGTATTGACCCTATTGGGTTGGCTGCAGCTTGTCTTTTGATTGGGTCAATATGGGTGGTTTTATGGGCATTTGCCATCGAAGGTGCGCCGCCTAAAGTTAGCTCAGACACATTATTCGTCTTGATTTTGCTTGGCCTATTACCAACAGCAATAGCAAATTTCATTCGTGTAGTTTTAATACGGGAGGCCGGACCAGTTTTTTTAGGTATAACAAACTATATTGTACCTTTATGGGCAGCTATGGTTGGAGCACTGGTTTTGAATGAAACTTTGCCAATTGAATTCTATGTAGCGGCAGTAATCACAATTACAGGCATTTATATTAGCCAAATGACGGCCTTGAGAGCCTTGGTAAAGTCATTCAAGCGGTAATTTCGGCTACTACGCTATCCACAGCTTTAACCAACTTATCTTCATCCTCGGACTCTGCCATCACCCTTATAAGAGGCTCTGTTCCTGATTTCCGGATTAAAAGCCTCCCATTACCTTCTAAATTGAGCTCTGCTGCTTTTATTGCTTTTACAACATTAGGCTTGGAAAGAGGGTCTGAGCCTATTTTATATGAAGCATTCTTTAATAGCTGTGGAACCGGTTCGAATATACGAGCTAGATCCTTGGAGTTGCTATCTGATCGAATTATTTCTGCTAAGAATTGCAACCCAGCAATAAGACCATCACCTGTTGTAGAAAAATCGCTCATAATGATATGACCCGACTGTTCACCACCAAGATTAAAGCCAGACTTACGCATGTGCTCAACCACATATCGATCGCCTACTTGCGTTCTTTCCATTGAAATACCACGCTGGTTTAGGAAACGTTCTAACCCCAAATTTGACATAACTGTGGTCGCTATTCCGCTTCCCGTTAGCAAACCGTCTTCAGACCATCTAGAAGCTATTACACCCATAATTTGATCTCCGTCAGCAATATTCCCTTCAGAGTCAATCAAAATTATCCTATCAGCATCTCCATCTAGACAAATGCCAACATCTGCACCGTGGCTCACGACAGTCTGTGCTGCACTCTGAGGCTCTGTAGACCCACAACTTTTATTAATGTTCGTTCCGTTCGGATTAACTCCAATTGGAATTACATCTGCGCCAAGCTCCCATAAAACTTCCGGCGCAGCTCGATAGCCTGCTCCATTTGCACAGTCTATCACGACCTTCATACCATCTAGTCGCATACCACTAGGAAAGCTTGACTTTACTCTTTCAACATAACGAAACAACCCATCTTCAATACGTTTTGCCCGGCCAATATCAATGAGATCAACATTCTTTAATTCTTTTCCAATGAGGTCTTCTATTTTTTGCTCTGCATCATCCGATAATTTGAAACCATCAGGACCAAAAAACTTAATTCCATTATCTTCATGAGAATTGTGACTTGCTGATATCATTATTCCTAAATCTGCCCGCATAGAAGGCGTCAAAATACCAACCGCTGGAGTGGGAACTGGCCCAAGAAGTAACACATTCATACCCATTGAGGTCAAACCTGCGGTCAAAGCATTTTCAAACATATAACCCGAAAGCCTTGTATCCTTACCAATAACCACACGGTGCACTTTTTTCGTGTTATTTTTAAAATACTGTCCTGCGGCCATACCTATTTTTAGGGCGTATTCAGCAGTCATTGGGAATTCATTAACACGCCCACGGATGCCATCGGTTCCAAAATATTTTTTTTGCACACTACTCTCCAAAATTTACGGCCATCCAAAGATCAAAAGCCTGTTTGGTTTCTGCAACGTCATGTACTCTAAAAAGTTGCACGCCTTGCGCAAGTGCGCAAATAGCAAGTGATATAGAGCCATGTATGCGATCCTTTGGGTTTTCTACATTTGCTATCTTATTAATAATACTCTTTCTCGATACACCAAGAAGGAGGGGAACACCAAGACCATGAAAAAATGAAATATTTTTTATTAAAGTCAGATTATGTTTTAAATTTTTTCCGAAACCTACGCCCACATCGGCTATTATACGATCCCTTGATAAACCAGCTTGAACCAATGTATTAATTTGCGTTTCTAAAAAATCGTACACTTCGATCAAAATATTTTCGTATTGAGGATTATTTTGCATATTTTCTGGTGATCCTTTGGAATGCATAACACAGACTGGTATTTTTTTTTCTGAGCAATATGAAAGCAGTTCAGGATCAAAGGTAAAGCCAGACACGTCATTTACCATAGAAGCGCCAGCGGAGTGCGCGGCAGCTGCCACTTTACACTTTCTTGTGTCAATAGAAATGGGAATTCTTAATTGAGCAGAAATTTGATTTATGACCGATTCAACCCGCTTTATTTCCTCAGCAACCGAAATAGTCAAGGCGCCAGGCCGCGTACTTTCCCCTCCTATATCAATAATATTTGCTCCATTTGCCCCCATAAATTTAGCCTGCTCTAAAGCCGCATCTAATTCCATATGATTGCCACCATCAGAAAAACTATCTGGCGTTACATTTAATACGCCCATTAACTTGGGAGCTCCAAACTGGATTCCTAAAAGGTCAGATCTTTTCTTAATCCATCTGTTTATCCACCGAGTTGGAACATCATTTATTGAAACTAACCGCGTATTCTCCCCAAGTTTTATTTCCTCAGCCTCACCAATCCAGTACTCTGTTTCTGCTAATAGAATACTATCAGCAGGTCTTGGGGACCCAGTTCTAATAATCGGTCTAAAATAAGAGGTCATAGGCATAATATGTTCAGCATAGTGTTGAAGCTATTCAAATTAATTTTTAATTTAAAGGTATAGATTCTAGTTTTATGGAACAATCATTATCTGGAATATCGCCAATAACTGTCAAATATTTAGCACCAAATTCATTCGCCAACCATTCAGATAGAGATAAAATTTTATGCAAATCAAAATTTGGAAGATTTTTTGCATCCAGCAACATTTTTGCTGGTGCCCAAACTGAAATCTGACTGTTTTTGACAGCCCAATCTAATTCAGTTTTCGTTTCAACGACTACACATCTTTTATCACAAGATGCAAGTTTCCAAGCATTTTGCTCAATCGCTAATAAATCTATTCTTCGTTGCACTTGAGAGTGATTTACTTTCAAATAATTTTCAGCAGGCAAACCAACACAAAAAATGGCAGATTTTTCTAATTTTTCCAATTGATCTATAAGTTCTTTTAATTGAACTGATCTAAACGCCTCATTTGATAGGACATATATTTCGGGGCATTGAAACTGAAAATCACCTATTGAAGAAGAACGAATTTGTTTCGTTTCATCAGAACGTACAATTTCCACACCAAGTGCCCCTGGACCTCTGTCTAATTTCTCTATCCGAACAAAAACACGTATCGCTTGGGGTTCAATTAAAATTCTATCAGCAATTCTCTCCGCTAGTGTTTCAAGTAGGTTTAATCTTTCAACATTAAGTTCAATTGTAATAGCTTCTGTAACCTTATCATAAGATAATATCCGATCAACGTCGTCTTCTATTTTATGGTCAAGTGGTTTTACCTCAACCACAATATTAAAGCATACTCTCTGTGTACTTCCTCTTTCAGACTGGAAAGCACCAATCTCGACTTCAACTATATGATCTCTTAGTGAAATCCGATCATATACGGGTTCAGATTCGTTAGCTTCAGAACGCTCTTTTGGATGAGCAAATGCTAGATGTATTTCGCTACTCATAACACCACCAGATATTGATCATGTGTGTTAGATAAGCAACTTTTTTCTTATATATTGGGGCTAGGACGTCTTTACGAACGCATTCTGCGTCACAATTACCTCTGAGATACTTGCCTTGGCTGCCTGTAAAAAATATGACGACCGTACTTGGCAACTCTTTCGAATTTTTTAGACCACTTCGGGTTAACGTAATTTGAGTGGTAGTGAGTTGATCCTTTCGTCAGATTTCCTTCATGGGTTGTCATCAAAATTTTTGAAATTTTCAATGCTACTTCATAAGCTATTCGTTCATTTACCGTTTCTAATTTTCCATCACAGGTGTATGTAAACTGGCAAGCAAATCTACGACCAGTACCTTGATTAATAACTTTACATATTGAGTTTGGAAAGCGCGGGTCCTCAACTCGATTTAAAACAACTTCTCCCACGGCTAGTTGGCCTTGTATTGATTCTCCTCGCGCCTCAAAATATAAAGCTTCTGCAAGACACGACATTTGCTTCCCACTTTTAGGAACAGGAAGAGATAGTAATTTTGACGGTGTCCAATCAGAGGGTCGCCTTACTTTTGTCAGCCCAAACACATGGGCAACATCCCATGGCTCTAAATTTCTGATTTTTTTTTGTTCAAACTTTTCAAGCTGCTCAAAAACCTTCTTTTGCTTATCGGCGACTAAAAGTTGCGGGAATAAACCTATGCAAACTAATACGACAAACTTAGACAATGCTGACAATTCAAAATACCTTATGTTGTGTTTTATTCAGCAGTCGTGGTAATATGTTGTGCTGTATTAACTTTTCAAGAAAGCTATACCTGGTTTATTTAGAAGTATCAATACGGTCCTTAATTGCTAATTGCGCAGCTGCTAGTTTTGCGACTGGTACTCTAAATGGAGAACAAGATACATAGTCCATCCCAATTTCTCTACAAAAAGCTATCGATTCGGGGCTACCACCATGTTCACCACAAATTGATAAAAGAATATCACTTTTAACATCTCGGGCTCTAGTTACACCCATTTTCAATAATTCGCCTACACCGTCGATATCTAGTGTATGAAAGGGATCCTCCGGGAAAACGCCCTGTTGAACGTAGTCAGACATAAATCGACCTGCATCATCCCGAGAAAGACCGTACGTCATTTGCGTCAAATCATTAGTTCCAAAACTTAAAAATGCAGAATTTAAGGCTATGTCGTTTGCTCGCAGAGCGGCCCTGGGCGTCTCAACCATGATTCCAAGTCGATAGTCAAATTCTGTTGCTGTTTCACTTCGAACCATAGAAGCTATTCCATCAATTCTTGCCCTAACTAATTCAACTTCTCTTTTCGCTGAAACAAGGGGAATCATGATTTCTGGAATTACTGGAGTACCATTTTTTGTTGCTTCGACAGTTGCTTCAAAAATTGCTCTGGCTTGCATTTCATATATTTCGGGAACTGTTACACCGACTCGTACACCACGCATTCCTAACATTGGATTGTACTCTGCTAGAGTTTCTATCCTACTAACAACGCGCGACAGTGGCAAATCTAGAGCTTCTGCTAAATCGTGCATACCATCTCGGTCATTTGGCAAGAACTCATGCAGAGGTGGGTCAAAAAGCCTAATACAAACAGGGAGCCCTTTCATTAGAGTGAAAAGCTCAAGAAAATCTGACCTTTGCATGGGCAGTAATCTATCCAACACGGCTCTGCGCTCTTCTCTATCATCAGCAAAAATCATTTCCCGCATTAAAGTAAGGCGGTCTGTCTCAAAAAACATGTGCTCCGTTCGGCAAAGCCCGATACCTTGTGCGTTAAAATTTTGAGCAGTTTTTGCTTCGCTTGGAGTATCCGCGTTTGCGCGCACCTTTATGTCCCCAGCTTCCTCTGCCCAATCCAACATCAATTTAAGAGAGTCATCTAATGCGGCTTCAATCATTTTCGGGGATCCACCCAAGATATGCCCTAATGTTCCATCAATAGTTATTAAATCACCCTCTTTAAAAAAAGGTCCATCAGAAATTGAAAAAGCCTTATTGTTTGATTTAAAATTGATTTCAGAAACACCTACAACACAGGGAAGTCCGAGCCCGCGTCCTATAACAGCTGCATGGCTCGTCATCCCTCCTCTTTCTGTTAATACCCCAGCCGCAGCATGCATCCCGCGTATATCCTCTGGACTAGTTTCACGGCGAACCAAGATACAGGCTTCACCGCGAGCAGCACATGCTTGTGCAGCTGATGCAGAAAAAACTACTATACCAGTTGCGGCTCCCGGGCTGGCCGCTACGCCTTGCGCCAGAATGTTTCTCTCAGCGGTTGGATCAATTTGCCTGTGTAATAATTCACCGACGGCACGTGGGTCTACTCTCATGAGTGCTTCTTCTTTGGTGATTATTTTATCGTTTGCCAAGCTGACAGCTATTGTAACTGCTGCTCGCGGCCTTCGTGTTACTCGAATTCCATCTAAAATATGTAATTTTCCGTTTTCAATTGTGAATTCAATTTGCATTTCTTCACGCAATTTTTTTCGCATCAATTCTGCTTTTTTTATAAGCTCTTTTAAAATACTAGGCTCTTCCGTTTCCAGGGATGGGCCTCTAGTATCACGGGTAAGATATAGTGCACCTTGCTTTTCAGACAGCGACTCACGCCCTTGACTTTGTCTTAGATATCGCCCTGTTATTTGGGATTGCCCAGTGTCACTGTTCACTAATTGCAAAACACCTGATCCACTTTCGCCATCACCAACTCCAAAAGCCATTTTCTGAATGACTAGTCCTAGCCCGGCATCAGCCGGCGCGCCTTTTGCCTCTCTAAGTAAGCGGGCAGAAGTCCCTTCCCATGCTCGAGCCATCGATCGAAGAACTTCTGATAATTGATGCTCGATAGACTGCGGAAAACTTTCATCCATTTCATCTTTGTAAGCTGCAAGAGCAGCACTTACGGAATTTCCATTTGCGCGCGTTATGTGATCAAACACATCTGGATCCAAGCGGGCAACATTTACCGAATAAGCTTGTATAAACCTAAAATATAATTCTGACGCTGATTTCTCGCCAACATGTTTTGATAAATGCGAACATCTCTCATCATTCATACCGATATTTAGGACGGCTCCAGGTCCACCCCAATCGAGGCTTTCGGACGAAGGTCTAACACACAAAGTATCGGTTTTATTGAAGTGTGAAAGTATATTCATTAAATCTGGCATCTTACCAGCAACTATCGACTTGATTGCGTCAAACGAGAGAGCCACCGTTTTGGGGACTGGCAAATCCAATCTTACCAATCTTTGCAAACATTTTGCACGACCACCATGAGTTGGCGTTGATATTCTAGCCGTAGGTGTGATCAAATCATAGTTTTCAAAATTTTGCTGCACTGCGGCACTCTCCTTGACGTGAAACCGTAAATGCTTTTTTTTGTTCAGGCAAGAAATTTGGAAACTTTACCCTTCAACTTTAGTTAGATCCGCAACTGATAAACAAAGTTTGCAAATTCGAGATAACAAATTTAACCTGTTACGCCTAATGTGATATACGTCAGAATTGATCTGAACGGTTTCAAAAAAACTATCAATGGGCGCTCTTAAATTAGCCATTGAATTCATGGCTTCAACAAAATCTTCCCGCTCTAAAGAAGTTCTAATCTTAACTTCTTCATTATCTAATATAGAAAAAAGATTAAGCTCAGCGTCCTCTTTTGCATACTTTAAATCTGCTCCAAAAGAATACTCAACACCATCGTTCTTTTCCGCTTGGATCAGAATATTATTTGCTCGTTTAAAACCCTGTATCAGATTAGACCCATCGCTAGTCTTAATAAATTCCATTAAAGCAGACGACTTTTTAACAGACAGCGCCAGATCATCCTCTTTATCGGTTGACAGACAAGCATCAATTATATCGTGCCTGAGTTCTTTTTCGCGCAAAAACACCTTCATTCTCTGATAAATAAAATCTTTCAGATCTTCTATATCTGCTTTTTTACTACCCAGTGCTAAAATCTCTGACAAAGAAATTCTGATGTCATTTTCTATTATAATACGGATCATTCCCAAAGCACTTCTTCTCAACGCAAAAGGATCTTTAGAACCTGTCGGCTTTTCCTCAATCGCCCAAAAATTTGTGAGTGTATCAATTTTATCGGCTAGAGCCACAACAATTGAAATTGATGAGTTAGGCACTTCATCGTTCGGACCCAATGGAGCGTAATGATCTTTGCAGGCATCTGCTATGTTCGCTGCATAACCTACTTTTTTAGCATAATATGTCCCCATGATCCCTTGCAGTTCGGGAAATTCATATACCATTTCTGATGACAAATCTGCCTTGGATATATAAGCAGCATCTTTTGCCAGCTTCGGATCGCAACCGATTTTCTTAGCGATTTCTTCGGATAAATTACTAATACGTTCAACACGTTCAAACTGACTGCCTAACTTATTATGGAAAGTTACCTTCTTTAATTTTTCCAACCAAATATTAAGACCGCTGGTTTTAATTGCTCTAAGATCATTATCCCAAAAAAACTTGGCATCAGACAATCGAGCTGACAAAACTTTTTGATTACCAGAAAGGATTGTTGACCCACCATCAAGCGTTTCCCGATTAGCGACAGTTGCAAACTGTACAACTTTATTGTCCTTAGGGTTTCGAATTGAAAAAAACTTTTGGTGCTCTCTCATTGACGTCTGTAAAACTTCCACAGGTAACGAAAGGAATTCATCTTCTAATTTTCCTAATAAAACGACTGGCCACTCAATCAAACCAACCACTTCATTTAACAAACTAGGGTCATTAATTAGTTCCAGTCCCTGAGCAAAAGCTTGATTTTTGATTTCTTGTAAGATTATTTCTGCCCGTTCTGAGGGATCCAGCACCACATGGTTCTTTTTTAATTTAGAAGCATAATCTTCAAAAGAAGTGACCGCAAACTGACCACTTCCCATGAAACGATGGCCATATGTCTTATCTCCAGATGAAATACCCTCAATATTCATATCAACGACACTGGAGCCATCATCATCATACAAAATGCAGATGATAGAATGCAGTGGCCGAACCCATTTTAATGAGGACTGCCCCCATCGCATAGATTTAGGCCAGGGAAAGTTTCGAATAATTTTTTCTAAAACATCCGATATAACATCTGCCGCTGCACGTCCTTTGGTTTGAAAATTTGCATAATAAAATTCACCTTTTTTCTCTTGTCGAACCTCAAGTTGACTCAGGTCAAAACCAGTACTTTTTAAAAAACCTTGAATTGCTTTTTCTGGGGCATCTGTTCTAGGCCCCCTTTTCTCTTCAGAGCGGCTAAGACTTTCACTTGAAACATTTTCTAAAACTAATACCAAACGTCTAGGAGTAGCAAAAGCTGCAGAACTTTCATATGATAAACCTAACTCTGAAATGCCATCTGTGAACAACTTTTCAAAATCTAGCGAAGCTCTTCGTTGCATCCGCGCAGGTATTTCTTCAGATAATAATTCAATTAGTAAATCAGGCATTATTTTAACCTTGGAGGGCAGCTTTGATCTTTAGTAGACCCATCATATAATTTTTCACCACAATCGTTTATTTCATTCCAGGCATAACCGCGTCCATCTGGATACACTACTACGTAGCGATCAATTCCGTATTCAAAGTTCTTACTACCAAGGAATGCAGTTGCCGAACCCTTGGACAGGTCTTCACCAATACGTCCCGCATTAAAACAATTAAACCACCCAGGAGCATTTCTAGGCATCGCAGCTTTAAGCATAACGTACTTTTCTTTCAATAGATCAATAGTTTCGCTTACTTCAAAACAAGCCCGAAACCTGATTGGAGAACTATTTGCATCAATTCCCTGAAAATTGACAACCTGTATTTTCTCCGGCTCTTGTGTCGAAAGATTTACCAAAGATATTCCTTTTGCTTGTTCGACATTAACTCGCTCATAGAAACCGTAGACTTGTAGGTAATACATTGTTGCTCCAGCTAAAAAGGAAGTGAGCAAAATGGAAATAACCATGATTTTTCCTGTCACTTCACTTTTCCTCCAGCTGGGGTCAAAATGAAAGCATCAGCACACTGCTTTGCTAAGCCTCTAACCCGGCCAATATATGCCTGCCTTTCTGTAACTGAAATGACACTTCGAGCATCGAGAATATTAAATATATGAGAAGCTTTTATACACTGATCATAAGCTGGATGAACCATGGTAATATTCTTTCCAGATTTAGGATCTAATGTTTCCTTTGACAATATTG
>NZGN01000051.1:0-9152 GCA_002691045.1 Marinovum sp. | reverse complement strand
TTTTTCTTTTTTACTATCTGTGACAACCTTTATGACAGCCGGTTTAGCGAAAAATGCGGCTATTGATTCAAAACGCTAGTTTTGTATGAATACTAATATGAGATTCATTGCACTGATATTCTTGCTGATTACGCCCAGCTGGGCGTTGGCTGAACCAGAACAAATGGAATGTTCTTTGGTTAAGGCATTTGTGCAAAGCTTTAATGCTTTTCCTTAGAGATGGGTTCAGCTTCTAGTAGCTTCTTTTCTCTTTTCATTTCCTCCAAGATTTCCTTTGATCCTGAACTTATGTCTTTGTCCTCGACTTCGACACGCCAAAATATTTGACCTACCGGACATAGGCCTCCGGACATGAGGCTTTTTCTTTTATTAGTTTGCTATATTGCTTGAACTATGCGTAGGTACTTGCATACACTCTGACCTTCCATGTCCGATACCGTATCATCAGCAGTTCAAAGGCCTCGCATTAGCTTGTGGGGCTTTTTACTTTAGGTATGTTCACAGGCTCGTAAATACTCTCAGGCTATACTGTCTCATTTTAAACCATTAAACCTACTCCTGAAGCGTTCTGAGTGGGTGTATGACTCTGTTAGTATACTGAACGCAAAAGTGGCAGAAATTCACATGGGTTCATTCTCCTGCCACTACTCCAAAGAGGTACAACACACAGGTTGTACCAAAAAATTACTTTAGATTCGATGATACTTTCTGACAGATCACGACATCACACAGGTGCATAACCGACAGTTCGGATGGTGACAGAAGTTTGAACAGAAACCGCACTTTTTCCACCTAGCCCGAATAACCAAAAGGTCATGTTTAGAGGTACCCAAGATTCGTTAACGTTTTGTGACAGCGGACTTGAGGTGTTCTCAATGTTTTGTGTGAGATGAAAAAAGTGGTGACAGAATATTGGTCACGGGGGGACATACATCTGCCACCAGTTTGCGTGTTGGCATAGCCAAGAGATTATAGGATTAATGTTACCCAAGATTCGTAAATGTTTTGTGACTGAAAATTTGATTGCTAGAGACTTAGTGGATAACCATGCCCAAAAAAGCTTTCTATTTCCTCATTCCAAATTGCTGCGCCATAAGTTGGCTTTAGAGGGCAAAGATTGGTTGTGTAGCAGCAAAAGAAAACGATAGGAATATTCCATGGGCTAGACCAACCTTTGCATGCCCAATTTTCTTTCTCTGATGTCTCCCAATGTAGCCAAAAACAATAAAGTAAAGAATATAAATCAGAACAGTAGTGAACATTAAGCCGTATTGTTCTGGGAATAAAATCAGAAGCATTGAGAACCCAATAATTGGTAAGCCTCGTAGTAAGATAGCGATCCAAATTGAAGAACTTGCTATCAATTTTTCAATAACCAAACTAAATAAAGTAACTGGCAAAATTAGAGTACTGAATCCAGTTATTCTATTGCCTGATAAAGAAAATGATCCGATATATCGATTTATTAAGAAGCATAATATTCCAAAACACAGAATAAGTTTTAACCAATATAGTAGGTCAATTTTGAGACTCGTAATTCGATAATTAAAAGAAAATAGATAGGCAAAAAGTCCTACTAATCCAAAATAAATTGCAATCCTTTCAAAGCCATGAATAGGAAGAAGGTTTATCTCAATAAGTCCGGATGATAAGGAGCTAGCTGTCGCCAACGGTACACTGATTAACGCTTTTTTGTTATTTAAAACTGATATGGTTTCGTTGGCTAAATTAGTATTCACACGTGACATTCCAATCACAATAAAGGTGATGCCTATCAATATCCATATGATCTGGTTTTTCCAAATAGGCCGATGATAATTTTCAAGTTTAAGCCAATCAATAATAATTTTTGTGGTTTGAGGGGCATAAATAACACTCACGTGGCCAGTGTTTTCTATAAATGAAGCTTTTCTTCTAATTTTTCCATTCGTGTATTCCGTATTCTCCTTAGCTTCAGGTTTAAAGGCTTCTACCATTTGTAAAGCATGCGATCGTAAATGGCTTTCAAACTGTCCCGATATGAGTAGTAGGTCTTTGGGAAAATCCTGCGTTATTCCTGTAGAATATGGAGAAATAGCCACGACAGACTTAATTCTTTTATCAGCGCTGGCCCTAACCACTATATCTGAAGCCATTGAGTGTCCAATTAGAGATATGTTAATTTCATCTCCAAACTTTTCATAAATAAAATTTATAATATTAGATAATTGAGTAACTAATTGCTGGGTTGTGCCTGTAATCTCTGTTGGTTCATTTACGAGCTTTTGTTGGTTTGAACCATGACCGATAAAATCGAACAGCACAGCATTGCTTCCAGCCTTAGTAACATCATAAGCTATTTGTCTCATCATTTCTTTTGAGCCAGCGAAGCCATGGCCTATAATTATAAATTCTTTGGACAGGCTAGTGCTTTTAATAATTTCAATAGTGCCACTAGAGCTATTGTAAAAATCACTATTGTAAGCCCGTCGGTCTAACTCGACAAACATTAAGCTGAGTAACCCCAAGATAGTGCAAACAGTTGGAAGTTTGAGATTTTTTACAAAAAAAATTGACACTTTGTCCCTTACAAAACCTATCTTTTATTTTAATTTAGTTTCTATAAAAGGTAACCTAGCGCAGCTCCGGCAAGTACAATGTGCGCTAACGTAATAATTACGGACAGCCCATGCAGGATTCCCCATTTTTTTTGTTTCCAGTATCCGCAGCATTATTAATAGCGGGCATTAAGAATTGCCGATTTGGAATAGTGGTTACAAAAATAAGGGCAAGTAAAACGAAAGCTAACTTATTCACATATATACTCAAAACAGCCGCTAGCCCAGAATTGACTAAGACATAAAGATAGAAATAGGGGAAAGTGTTTCTTATCAAAGAGCGCGCTGTAGTTTTGTCCAATAACTTGAAAGCCAAAGTTCCAAAGCCGCCTGCAAAAAGTAACATTCCTCCAAATAGTGAAGCAACGCTTAAAATAGATAAAAGATACAAACCTAAAGTTCCTTCTCTTAATAGATTATCTACTGGTTTTATTTAAGTCATCAGAGCATGTTTTGATTATCTCGGCATGAAGACGGAAATCTGATGCCAGCTTTTTCCGTATCAACCGTGCATCTTTCTCAATTTCAAACAGGTTGCTCCAAATTACAGAGTGTTCCTCAGCGGGCAATTTTTTCAAAGTTGCTGTAATATCGGCTGTTTGCTCGTAGAAATTATTTGTCAAAGCAACAAAAAGCTCTTCCAAATTAGGTTCGGTATAAAATCCTGCATCAATTTCAGTCTGCATCTTTTCCCGATTTATTTTTGCTTGCAAAACGTATGGTTTTTCAACTTCATCTGGTCGCCAACCATCACCGCCCCAAGGCATCAATGCATTGCCACAAGTTGAGAAATCCGCCACGGCCTTGATGTACAACATTCGAGCGTCAACGCCTGCAAAGCAGAGACTTGGTAAAATGATGCAAATCAATAGTATTTTTTTCATCTGACTTTCACCAATAAATAAAAAAATTAAAATACTACGTTTAACAACGTAATATGTTTACGCTTGTGAACTTTATTTGGATTGAAAAGCTTCCTCTCCCAAATCTTGTCAGAATCGATTCATGTGGTAGTCTCTGACTCATAGCCAGCAGAAGACTGGTAATAAGAGGCAGATAAAATGAGTAATTCAGCAGTAGTGCGGGCCGTGCGTATAGCCGCCCATTTTTCCTATTTTAAGGAAAAGATTGAGAGAACCTCAGGTTGTATTGCCTAAACAAAATAGAAACGATGGTCGGCTTTATATAGAATGCCTAACTCTTTGTCTAAACCGGATCTCGACACCATATAAAACCTTGTGAGAGTTCGAACTAAAGATTGCTACAAGTGCCAAAAACCCAATGAGGTTATGTATCGTTGCAGATATGAAGATTTAAAGGAATGGGTTTTTCTGTGTGGGAAATGTCTGCAACAGGTAAAGACAGCAAATGAGAATACGTACCAATACGGTGGAACTTGGAAGGTAAGGAAGAAGTAAAGTTATTCTCTTTTTTTTGTGTTGCTACCATTCATAGCAAATGCTGACCCACCAACATAAACAAGTCGCATCTCAATACCACCCTTACGTTTACACGTTGTACATCTGGCGTTTCTACGAACTTGGTCTAGCGTTATGTTTTCACCGTATGCTTCAACCAGTTCCATCACCGCAACCATTTTGAAATGGTTACACCTACATCGTAGATAAAGGTGATGTGCTAGTACGTTCTTGAGTTGAATCATACAAAGGAGATTGAGAACAAATAGTGAACAGAGTCAAATGGTTTTAGATGGGGTGCGAGTGGAAGGGGGGTGTATGTATTTGTAGATTTACACAGAAGTGGCTTTTAGGAAGGATAGCTGGAAGTGATCCAAATAGATGTTAAAAACGTAATAACTTTAAATATACAACGTAATAACTTTAAATATACCAAGCGTTGCTAACTGCAAACCATCACTGAACTGTAAATAAATGACAGGAAATAATTATGAAAAACATAACTATGCAACCACATTTTTTAAAATTTGAAGTAGTTTTGGCTCATTGTGAACAACGAGTTAGTGAGCCTTCTTTACAAGCAGCGATGAACTATGGCCGTACAATGGACTTTTTTGACAGCCACAACAAACTCTCTCAATCAGGTGAGTTGTTAGCTGAGATATTACTGCCGCAATATGCCTAATTTGGTTACCACCTAAGATTGGTCGTCTGCCTCAAGTGGCATGAATTTAACTAGTGTGGATAAGCAAGAAATGTTGAATAAACTTACTGATTTTTGATTAAATAAAAATCTGCTACCATAACATCTAAGTTTCTGCTTGCTAACCAATTATCAAATGTCAAATTAAGGAGGTAGTTGTGATCTTGGAAATGCAACTAATTTTGGTCTATGGGCTAAGCGTGATGATTATGCTAGTTATCCAATCATATTTAGCAACTCGGCAGCACGGCATAAAGACATTATTAGAGTACAAAGAGCATATCGTCTTAACTGGTGTTGCTGGTAGATCAGATAGGGCAGTCAAGAACTCTATTGTCTCTTTGGTACTTGTTTTGCCAGCAGTAATGGCTTTGGTTTCAATTGGGCAAAGCTCAAAAGGAACGGTCCTAGCCCTCCAAATATTTTTATTTGTTAGAATTTTATATTTTATAGCTTATCTGTTTTCAATTACTTGGGTTAGAAGCGGCCTGTGGTGGACCAGCACAGTTTGTGTTTTTTATCTATATGCAATGGCTCTTAGTTCAGCTTAGGGTAAATTTTATGGTTATGAATCAGAAGCCCCGCTTTGGGGCTTTTTCTTTTTTACTTCTTGTGACAACCTTTATGACAACCGTTTTTAGGAAAAAATGCTACTATTGATTCAAAATGCTGGTTTTGTATCAATACAAGTATGAGCCAAATTATAATATTTTTAGCACTGGGTTTGTTCGTTGCAGTGCTGCTGCGAAAGAAAAGGCATAGACCTAATAGAAGGTTTACACCAAAGCCTGTCAGTAAATCGTTTAGTAGAAATCCCAATAACAAAGGGAAAGCTAAGAAGTAGAATGAAACTTATTATCGCTACACCCAGTCCTTATGCTCGTAAAGTGAGAGTTGTTTTGCGTGAGAAAGATATAGACTGCGAAGAGATCATAGATATTCCATGGAATAAAAATACGCTAACTAAAGATTTGAACCCTATTGGTAAAATTCCAATTTTATTGCAGGAAGGGATTGCCCCAATATATGATAGCAAAGTTATTGTTCAGTACCTTGAGTATTTAAAACAAGAGCCTCTCATGTATCCTTTAGATCCAAAGGATAATATTAGTGCTCGATTAATCGAAACTACTTTCGATGGCGTATGTGATGCAGTTGTTTTAGTATTCCTGGAAAATTCTAGACACGAAAATTTACGCAGTACTGATTGGATAAAGCGACAAGAGAAAAAAATCTATAAGGGAATAGAATATATGTCAGGCGATTTAGGGAATAAAAATTATTTTGTAGGAAATGATTTCTCTATTGCTGATGTATGTGGAATCTCATGTCTTGAATATCTAGATTTAAGATTTTCCAAATTTAATTGGAGAAGACAATATCCAAACTTAGAAAATTATTGGCATACCCACAGAGATAGAAAGTCTTTTTTAGGAACGAAACCATCAATACAAATTATTGAACCTTTAAATAATTAAAGTTGATGAAATGATTGAAAAGCTTAACGAATCACAAGAAACAAATAGTGATTTATTAACAGAGTTGCTCCAGAAGCTTGGTAAGTAGGTAAAGGGTATGAAGTTAGTTTTCAAAATGCTTGTGGGTTTCGCCCAGTACTTTTTGATTGTTTACCTTTTTTTGTTTTTAGGCGGCGTAATAGCTGCTTACTTTTTTGAAGTTTTTCCAAGCGTAAATATAGAGACCTGTATTATTGGTGGCTTAGTAGGGGCTTGGAGAGGCAGAATAAAGGAACTGAATAAACGTGAGGAAAATAAGTAGAGCAAAATTTTTTTCCAATAAACCGTTACGTAATATTGGACCAATTGTAAAAAGTATCATATTGATACATAGGGTTCTACCATCACCCATGTTAGGTACTCCCAGTAAGCTCCACTTAGTTACTCCTTTCAATGCTAAGTGGGGCTTTATATCTGCTAATAATGTGTATGCGTTGCCATTTAC
This sequence comes from Marinovum sp., assembly GCA_002691045.1. Taxonomy (GTDB): domain Bacteria; phylum Pseudomonadota; class Alphaproteobacteria; order Rhodobacterales; family Rhodobacteraceae; genus Salinivivens. The sequence continues at coordinate 2,472 of NZGN01000051.1, read as the reverse complement.
GACTGTAAAACTACTATCTCGTGATGGTTAGAAGAACTTATGAAGCTGATGCTGCAAAGATAGAGGATGTGGACGATCTTGATGATCTTGTAGCTGATAAACGTGAAGCTTGGAGGGCAACCTCTGACAAGGCAAGACGTAGACAGCGTAGGTATAAGAAGCGTTTAACAAATAGGCTTGTACGGCAAGATTGCTTTGAAGATCAACTGGACTAAGGTTCTACTCATTCTCTTTCAAGATAAAAGCAGTTCTGGGTCTGGTGTGACCTTCCTCTTCGCTATACTCTATCAAATACTGTCGGATGGTATCTAGAAATGAGAGTGCTTCGTCTTGGTTTTCAATAAGCGTATCCATACTGTCTAATATAAGTGAGAAGACTAATTCATCATCGTCCTGCACTAAGTATACTTTAGCAGCAGTGCCTCTTGTTGCCCAAACATCGACACGATCTCTTAGCTTATCAGCAATTAGATCAAAGTGTTCAGGCTTTGGTCTCATACGTATTGTTGAAAGGGTCTTCATTTTTAGCTCCAGTTAAACGTAAAACCTGTAGCGGCTTCAGTTCTACTGCCACATTCATCCTTTTTTAGAAGATGGTCTACGCTATCTAACCACGCCAAACCTTCATCTTGTTCCTCAATAAGAATGTCCATATTTGGACATATCATGATCTGAATGAAGCTACCATCATCTAGCTTAGTAAACTTAACAATCGCTTTATCGGCAAAGCCACTTGCTTTGTTTATTTCGGTAAGTTTTTTTAGTTCCTCTTCGAACTGGTCTGCACAACCTTCAAGTGGTCTATATTTAATGATGGACAGAGTTTCTTCCATGTCTGCTTAACCTGACTTTTCTGCTTGTCTTTCAGCTTCAAAAAATAGCCTATCTTTTTCTGTGTATTCGGAAACAATCTCAGCGTTTGGATCTTGGAAAAAGTAGTTTAGATCTCCTTCATAGTAGAAAGTATCTTTTACAGTTATAGCCACAGCATCTTGCCATTTCTGTCTTTCAACCAAGTTTTTTTCAGCTTCTTCATAACTCTCATATATTGCTAAGGACATCACAGAAAGTGGGCCAGTTTTGACATTGATAACTACCTGAGCGTTTGGAAAGTATTCTTTTTGTGTAGCAAGATACAATTTTTGAGCGGCTTTAAGAGCTTCGTCACTTGTAAACTCAATCATAGTAATTCTTCCAATAGACATAGTTTAAAATTCCTTTTCCAAATCACTCTTAAGCCAGTGCTGAACCACCTCTGTAGCCAAACACTTTTCACATAGGTTATTACGGATGTCTTTAGCATCAAAGAGTTTCTTGCAGTAGGGGCAAACTTTTGAGGCAACCATAGTGTAGCTGTCCTTCTTGGGTTACTTATTCCATCACTGGGCCATCAAAAACTATAGTCTCGTACACATGATGACCATACATTCTCCACCACTCCGCCGCGATAACTTGGGCTTGATTGAGCAATTCTTCACTTTCATAAACAGCCGTCATCATTGTTGACTTTTCACCGGTTCGCACGATGTACCTACTGAGCGAGTATGGCATGTTATTTGGAGACCATTTCTGCCATGCGATTATTGATAGTTCCAAATCTTCTTTGGACTTAAATTCGGTATTTATAATTCGCGCATGGGGCATTTAGGGAACTCCTTTGTTTATCAACAGTCTTACAAACACTACTCCTTCTGACAATGGGAAATGATCATATTTTGTCAGAATCGATTCATGTGATAATCTTCGATTCCTAGCCAGCAGAAGACTGGTAAGAAGAGGCAGATAAAATGCGTAGTTCAGCAGCATTGCGGGCCTTGCGCCTTGGCAAAGATGAAGATTTATTGCCCAATACTCCAAATATTTTTATATAAAGTTCACAAATTATCAATTTTGTCGTTAACTACATGATGTTAGTTAGGTTTCGAAAAGCATTCTGCTATAATTTCTTACTGATCATTTCGGTATTAATTCTCTGTTTTTCTTTAGGATTTGTGAAGGCTGCAGAAATAACCTGGGAATTTGATGGGATAGTTGGTCTATCAAGCTCAGGATCTATAGAGGGATATTTTACTCACGACAGCGCAACTCAAACTTTATCAAACGTAAATGTCAAAGCTACTGTAGGCGGTAACACTTATGTGATTACTGAGGCTGGGGCGGTAGACACTTACTGGCTTAGGGCCATGGAGGCAAATCAAATAGGTGCGGGCGGATTTTATCTTAGTGCAACTGACCTAAATTCTGATGGTTCAGACTCCACCATTAGCCGATTGGGTGCTGGTACTTGTTCCAATTTAACAAGTGGGCTTTGTAGTAATGTACTTCCTAGGGCTAACGCTTACAATATAGTAGTATTGCAAAAAATTATTACTCCTTCCTCATCTTCATCCACTTCTATCAAGACGCCTACGGAAGCGTTTACGGAAGTGAAGGATGATATTGGTTTAAAGATGAAGTCGAACACGACAAAGC
>NZGN01000050.1:0-26516 GCA_002691045.1 Marinovum sp. | reverse complement strand
GTTGCTTTTCCAGGAATTGTTCTTTGGTTGCCATCTCTTGCATAAAAATCCAACGAAGTTGAAAATTACTTAAATATAAAATTCGGCAAAACCAATTTGGTGGTTATTGTGTTGTATTTTTTACTTTTCCAAAATACATAGACGACTTAATTCATGAGACGCATTTAATTTATGGTAGAACCAAAACCATATACAGTTCCTAATGTTTGGACTTGGGATCAAGAAAATGGAGGAACCTTTTCTTCGATTAATCGTCCATTTGCTGGTTCGACCTATGAAAGCTCCCTTCCAGTGGGGGATCATCCTTTTCAGCTGTACTCTCAAGGAACTCCAAATGGCGTGAAAGTCACGATCCTTTTGGAAGAACTATTAAATGCAGGTTACAAAGAAGCGGAATATGATGCGTGGTTGGTTCGAATTGGAAAAGGAGAGCAATTCTCAAGTGGTTTTTTGGAAATAAATCCAAATTCTAAAATACCTGCTTTGGTAGACTATTCAAATTCTGTTCCCCAAAGGATTTTTGAAAGTGGTGCCATTCTTATGTATCTAGCTCAAAAATTTAATGTTTTTTTACCTAAGTCTGCTTCAGAGTATACCGAGATGTTATCATGGTTATTTTGGCAGATGGGCAGTGCTCCTTACTTGGGCGGTGGGTTTGGTCATTTTTTCGTATATGCACCCGAAAAATTTGAATATCCGATAAATAGATATTCTATGGAAGTTAAGCGTCAGCTTAGCGTTTTAGATAATAGGCTTTCAGAGACTGAATTTATTTCTGGACCCACGTATTCGATTGCAGATATGGCAATTTGGCCTTGGTATGGCCGTTTGGCATTGGGTAGGCAGTATGGGGACAAAGCAGGGGAGTTTCTAAGTGTTGCCGACTACAAAAATGTCATAAGATGGGCTAAAAAGTTGGAATCTCGTGACCCAGTTAAGAGAGGTGAAATGGTGAACCGCACTTCTGGGGAATTATCTGGCCAATTGCGTGAAAGGCATTCTTCTCGCGATTTCGAATTTAATACAGAAGACAAAAAGTCCAATTTGTAGATTATTTTCATTTCAATTGACACATCTGTTTTAAGTCTCCATATTTTTTGCAATCGTTTGCAGAGTGGCGGGGACAATAATGGTTGATTTTATAATAGCGGGAGCAGGACATAATAGTTTGATTACTGCGTGCTATCTTGCCAATGCAGGTTTTACCTGTAACGTAATAGATGCACGGCATATTCCAGGTGGCGGCTGCGCAACGGAAGAAGTATTGGGAGACGGTTATAAGATCGACACTTGTTCGACAGGGCATACCCTTATTCTTCAGAATCCAATAATCAGCCAAGATGAGCTTGGGCTCGTCGAAGAGTTTGGATTATCTTATTTGCACCCTGATCCAGTTGCTCACGTAGCTTTTCCAGATGGGGAACAGATCACTATGACCCTTGATCCTAACGAAACAGCAGAGGAGTTCTCAAGATATTCGCAAAAAGATGCTGATAGCTACTTACGCTTAATTCGAGAGTTTGATGAATTAAAACCAATGTTGGGTAGAGCAAGATCTCAACCACTAGGAATGGGACCTTCTTTGAAAAGTTTGCTGGAGAAGCACAATAGGGGTGCCATTTGGCTTCGAAGGCAGTCTATGAGTGCTAAAGATGTAATATTGAGAGAATTTGAAAGTAAGCATGTCCGGGCATTTATGGGTTGGATGTCTTTTCAAACTGCTGTTCCTATAGATCAAGCGGGTACAGGTTTTTTGCCCTATCAAATAACTGCTCCTAGACAAGCCCGCAGTTGGTCCATTCCAAAAGGTGGTTCGGGCAAGTTAACCGATGCGCTTGTTGATTATTTGAAAAAAAGAGGAGTTAATTTTCAGCTTGGGAAAAGTGTTTCGAAGTTGATTTTTAACGATGGGAAATGCTCAGGTGTGGTTTGCGATGATGGTGATGAATTCTTGGCAACACAGGGGGTTGTATCAACAATTCACATTAAACATCTGATAGATATGGCTCCTGATGACTATTGGGACGAAAGTTTTAAGTTTTGTGTGGATACTTATAATGTTGGCGTACCTTTCTTCGCTAGTTATTTGGCCACTAGTAAAGCTCCAATATTTGAAACACCGCGTGGGCCAAGATCGGCTGTTTCTGCTGGCTATGCTGGATGGTTAGAAGACTTAGTGCAATCTGGTCGAGATATCTACGATGGCAAACTTTCAGATGATGTTTCCTGGTTGCTTGTAGCGACGCCGACTTTAGTTGACCCTAGTAGAGCGCCAGAAGGCCATCACACTGTAAAGTTTTTAACACATACAGTATACGATTTGCCGGAAACCGGTCCATCAGGTTGGGCTTCTTATAAAGAAGAATTTGCAAATAAATTAATTCAAAAAATTCAGAGGTTTTGCCCAACATTTGCTGATGAGGTTATTTTGAATAGATTGACTAAGTCGCCTGTTGATATCGAGAAATGGAACCCCCACATGATAAATGGAGCCCCGCACGGTGGCGATCGATCTATAACATTCTCTGGAGAACAGAGGCCTGTCCCTGGGTGGGCACAACATAGAATGCCAATTCCAGGATTATGGCAAACGGGAGGCACAACCCACCCCGGTGGTTCAATTACTGGCTATCCTGGGAGAAATGCCGCAAAGGTTATTCTTTCAGATCTTGGAATAGATCCATCAAATCATATGTCTTGAAGCTACATATTTTTTGCTAACCATTGAAATGCTATAGGGCCCCATTCAGGTTGATGATCAAAAGCGCAATGCCCGGAACCTTTATAAACCTTTGCGCTTCGCGTGCCAGGTTTTCCAGATTGTAGCATAAAATAAATATTACTAGCAGGGGCAAGGCCATCTTCGTCGCCATTAATCATAAGTAATGGCATACTAATTTTTTCAACAAGTCCTAGAGATTGTAAGGACCATTTCGCAGACATCTCTCTCTCTCTTTCAGGTGACCAGGCAGGAACCCAAGTTGGTCCATCCTCCTGGCCAAACCGAAATTGAGCACGTTCATTTCTGGTTTTTACTATTTCATCCATATCTTGATCTGAGGGCTCATTGTGAAAGGGATGGCCAGCTACAGCAACTACCGATTTAACTTTAGTGGGTGCCGTTCCTGCTAGTTGAAGGACCGAATAACCACCTCGACTTATGCCAAATGCGCCTACTCGAGAAGCGTCAACTTCTTTTCTAGCCATGAGAAAATCAATAGCAGCCTCCCAAGCTACTACAGATTCGGGGGCCCATGGAAATTCATTTTCTCCAGTGCCAGGCGCATCCATAACTAATGCAGCCATTCCATTTTCAAGTGCCAAATCAGCCGCCCAACCTCTATCTTCTTTAAAAACATCGGCACCACACATTATTAAAACAGCTGGTACGGGCACGTCGGATCTTGGGGTTCTAAAGTGGGCTCTTATTTTTAAACCATTGCAAACGATTTCCACAATCTCGATAGCAGGGTCCAGATGCTTACACGCTTTTTCATATGCTCTTGAACAGTCTCTACTAATTTCTCGCTTAAAATCGGTTATTTCAGAGGGGAATCGCCCAATGGCGTAATGCGTTTTAGCAAGCAAATACTGATGCCTAGCTTCTTTAAGCCTTCCAGCCTGTTCAGCCTCATCTCCAAGTTTTTCAAATTTTTGACCCGCTTCTCTCCAAACAGGGACCCAATGTGTTTCTAATGTTGAGTCTAATTTTTTAACTGTATTTTCAAATTCTTCAATATTATCAATCATTTGAATCCATCGTCTATAAAATCCACCTCTTGCAACTAAGAATGGGTTTTCACCAGGGACGTGCGGAAGGTCAGAAACTTGTTTGTTCATTAGTCATAATCCTAAGTGTGATAAAATAAATTTTATAGTTGGTATTTTCATTCTAGACATGTGTCCTTTCATTTGCTAGCTTTTTTTCGAAAACGTTTGCATAAATGGTTTCCAAGCCGGCACTTAGAACCGGTGGATATATTTTTAAATTTTTTTTTAGGGAGACAAAAATGAATATAAGCATAAGCAAAAAGGGTATTTCAGCTCTTCTAGCTAGTGTGCTTTTAACTCTTGCAGCGCCTGTCACAACATTGGCCAATGTGAAGAACCCTGGACTACTGGTTCACGCTGCAGACGATGAAGCCACAACTCTGGATCCAGCGCAAGTTGAGCCTGGTGAAGGGGGAGAAACGATTATCCTTCAAGTATATGATCGACTTTTAGATATTGATCCATACAGTCCAAACCTGGTACCTTCGTTAGCTACTGAAGTACCTACTATCGCCAATGGTGGTATTTCATCTAACGGCCTGACTTACACCTTCAAGCTACGACAGGGTGTTTCATTTCATGACGGAACGGCTTTTACCGCAGATGATGTGAAGTTTTCTTGGGACCGTGCAATGGAAATGGATTTACCTGAAGGAAATGCAGGTGCACTGTCAGATGTTGTTGCATCAACAGAAGTGGTTGATGATTTTACCTTTAAAGTAACGTTGTCAGAGCCAGTAGCCGATTTTTTGAATTCAGTTGTTGTTGCCATGGTCTCTTCGGTAGTTAGTCAAGATGCTGTTGAAGCTAACGGTGGTGTCGAAGCCGGCAGCCCAAATGAGTTCATGGCAGGAAACATGGTAGGCACTGGACCATACAAATTCCTTGTTTGGAACAGAAATGAAAACATACAGCTCGAAGTGAATGATAACTATTGGGGTGAGAATGCAAAATTAAACGTACGCGTTGAAATTGGCGGAGACCCTGATGTGCGAGTTCTTGGTCTGCGAGCAGGTGAGTTTGACACGGTCGAAACCGATCCTTCTTTTGTAGCAGATCTAGAGGGTGCTGATGGTGTAACAATCTATACTGGCGGTTTGCTTTTGGAGCCACTGCACATCGGCTTTAACCTAAATATTCCTGAAGGCTCTTTACCTGACGGCGATACAATACCAGAAGATTTTTTCCATGATCCTCGTATCCGTCAGGCTTTTAATCATGCGTTTGATTACGAGGCTTTCTTAAACGGCCCACTCGCTGGCTATGGTGCGTTCAACCCCCATTACACTCCGATTGGTATATTCGGGCATGATGAATCTGCACCTGTTTACGCGAAACAAAACTATGCTGAAGCAGAGCGTTTGTTCAAAGAAGCTGGTGTATGGGATGAAGGTTTTTCAGTTTCAGTTATTACCGAAGAGGGTAATCTATTTGCCCTGATGTGTCTTGTGTTGAAAGACTCAATCGAAAAACTTAATCCAAAGTTCCGTATTAATGTATTAGCGGTTGCTGAAGCAGTTTTTGACGATGCACATGCACAGAATCCTTTGGAGTATGCCATGTGGGCTAAAAATGCTGACCCTGCTGCTGATCCAAACTTTTACATGCAAGCTTATCAGCATCCAGACGGCGAATGGGGTGAAGTTCACGGTTTTGCCAACGGCTATAAAGATGCGGGCAAGGTGGCTGAGCTTATAGATGCTGCAGCGGTAGAATTGGATACTGGAAAGCGTGCTGCTTTGTATAAAGAATTGAATGAAATTCTTTATAACGATCCAATGTGGCTTATTGGCGCTCAAGAAGGGGTCGTCATGGCTCACCGCGATTGGTTAAAAGGTTTTGTGCAAAACCCACTTTGGCCTCGTCCAAGCTTAAAATTTGCTTTGTTTGATAAATAATCAGAGCTGATAAATAAAAAACTCTACAGGCCCATTCAGTGGGCCTGTTATTTGGGGAGAAGGTTATGCAATTACGCGACTATATTTTGCGCCGACTTATGGTGCTTCCTATTTTAATTCTTGGTGTCAGTATAGTGGTTTTTACACTCACAAGAGTTGGTGGATCACCAATCGGTATTTACCTAAGCCATGAAATGACGCCTGATGAAGTACTCGAAATAGAGCAGAGATTTGGTCTGGATAAGCCAGTTTGGGTTCAATATGTTCAGTGGGCAAAAGGAGTTTTAAGTGGTGATTTTGGGTGGTCAGGTATTTCTGCGGCGCCCGTGGCCGATGTTTTTCCTCTTAAATTAGCTGCCACCATGGAACTAGCGGCTGCTTCGGGTCTCGTGGCGCTCTTTCTTGGTATATTCCTAGGAACTTTTGCGGGAGCTCGAAGGAATCGACCGGCTGACCACATTACAAGAATTGTGGCGGTAAGCGGGGCTAGTTTACCTCAATTTTGGTTTGGAATTCTTTTGTTGATTGTTTTTTGGGCAAATCTTGGTATAGCTCCAATTGGACGATCAGATGCAACAATTTTTGCATCAATAAATCACCCTACAGGACTCTATACGATAGACGCAATTTTGGCAGGATCGCCAAGAGCCTTTTGGGATGCTATATGGCATCTAATGCTGCCAGCGGTTACTCTTGGGTATGGTGCGACGGCAATCATCGCAAGGATGATGCGCTCTGCACTTGTTGAGGAGTTACAACAAGATTATGTTGATGCCGCCCGTGCGAAGGGTTTAGCAGAAAAACTAGTTTTAAAGAAACATGCGAGAAGGAATGCGCTCGTTCCTACAATCACTGTTATAGGTTTAACTTTTGGGTTTCTCCTACAGGGTACTATCACCGTTGAAATTATTTACAGGTGGCCTGGATTAGGTAGATGGATGGCAGCAAGTGTCGTTCGAGGCGATCAAGGTACGTTAATGACATACGTCCTTTTCACCTCTGTATTGTTTTTATTGGTAAATCTAATTGTTGATGTGATTTATGCAAATTTAGATAGAAGAGTTACACTTGGGAAATAACATGAGCGAGACATCTTTAAATCAAACGAATGACTACAGAGAAACAGCTTTCAAGGTTCGGTTAAGAAGATTCTACGCTCTTCTTGCTAGGCTCTGTTCAAACCCAACCACCGTTATTGGACTAATAATAATTGGTTTAATGTTGGCCATGGCAATTTTTGCTCCATGGATCACACAAGCAAATGTTCCTGATCCATACCAAATGCCAAGAGATTGGAGTGCTGTAAGAAAGCCACCTGGCACGCAAGGCTTTTTATTAGGTACAACCAATGAAGGCGGGGATGTTTTTTACGGGGTTGTTTGGGGAAGCCGAACTTCCTTACAGCTTTCACTTTATGTTGTTGGCTCAACTATGGTTATAGGAACAATTATTGGTTCTCTAGCGGGCCTTCTAGGCGGTTGGGTTGACGAGTTTTTGATGCGTTTAGTCGACGTATTTCTTTCAATTCCAGAACTCATCTTTGCTTTGGCAATTGCTGCTGTTTTGGGGCCATCCTTCACAAATATTATCATAGCGCTTTCCATGGTAATTTGGGTTAAATACGCACGTATAATGAGGGCGCAAGTTCTTCAAATAAAACAGAATGAGTATGTCGACGCAGCTAAGATTGTTGGCGACAGTAAATTGAATATATATCTAAAAGATATTTTGCCAAATGCGGTTACTCCTGTGACAGTGCAAGCGACACTTGACATGGGCAATGTTGTTTTGATTGGAGCAACACTTAGTTTCATTGGTTTATCTGAGGCTGGAATAGCTGAGTGGGGGGTTCTGGTCAGCGAAGGCCAAGCAGGAATTGCCTCTGGAAGATGGTGGGCTTCGACTTTTCCAGGTATGATGATCTTTTTATGGGCTTTGGCTTTTAATTTAGTAGGTGATGGCTTGAGAGATGCGCTCGATCCAAGAACGGAGGGCCGTTAATGTTAGATGTGTCAGAACAGAAAGATTTGGTCGCTAAGGTTAATGATCTAAAAGTTTATTTCAATTCGAAGCGCGGCACAGTGCATGCGGTTGATGGTGTAAGCTTTGAAATCTACAAAGGTGAGACCTTGGGATTAGTAGGTGAAACAGGTTGCGGGAAATCAGTCACCGGTCGCTCTTTTTTGCAATTATTACCTATTCCTCCGGGTATTCTTGCCGGTGGTAGCATAACCTATAATCAGCAATTAGTTTGTGGGAAATGCGGCGGCTCTGGCTGTGAATCTTGTGATCCAAAAGCAAAAACATCAGATGTCGAGAAAGTGGATTTACTCAATTTGACAAATGATGCTATGCGAAAAATTCGTGGTGATAGAATTGCTATGATCTTTCAAGACCCTGGTAAATCCTTGAACCCTACTCTGACCATAGGTGTACAGTTATCAGAAGTTTTCCTGCAGCACAGAACTAAAGAAATTTTAGTTATGGCTGGTCTTGGTAATGAGACATCAGCCGTTATAAAAAGGTACGCATCTCAGAATAATAGAATTTTTGATAATTTATTGGTTGCATTGTCAGGTAATCGCTCAGTTAAATCTAGAGTTGACAAAGCTGTTGCAGAATTGGTTACAAAAGCACTTTCAGACACTCAAGTTTCAAACCCTGCTAAACTGATGGATCGTTATCCACACGAGCTGTCGGGTGGTATGAAACAGAGAGTTATGATAGCTCAAGCGTTGGCCTGTAATCCAGATATTTTAATTGCAGATGAGCCCACGACCGCCCTAGATGTGACTGTCGAAGCTCGGATATTGGATTTGATCCAAGATTTGAAGCAGAGACGTAAAACTAGCGTAGTATACATCAGCCATGATCTATCTCTCGTTCGAAGAATTTGCGATAGAGTTGCAGTTATGTATGCTGGACGAATTGTTGAAATTGGCACAACTGCTGAAGTTTTCAAAAACCCTCGCCATCCTTATACACAGGGATTGATGAAAGCTCTCCCTTCTGCTGGAACGGCGCGGGGAGAATTACTAGCCATTCCAGGTAATGTGCCAGAGTTAATTGACCCTCCTAAAATGTGTAGATTTTTTTCACGATGTGCAGTTGCCATTGATAAATGTAAAAAAAATGACCCTGAACTTGAGAGTGTCTCAGGCTCACACTCTGTAGCTTGTTTTGTAAATAAAGCTGATATTGCCAGCAAATGAATATAGAGTAATTGGACAAAAATAGATGACAAATAATAAAGACAATTTGAAAAAGCCGGTTTTATCTGTCGGTGACGTTACAAAACACTATCCCATAAGAGAAGGTGCACTTCAGAGGGTGGTGGGTCATGTGAAAGCTGTAGATGGCGTTAGTTTTGATATTTTGCCCGGTGAAACTGTTGGGCTCGTCGGCGAAAGTGGGTGTGGTAAGAGTACTCTGGGAAAGGTGGTTGCCGGTTTAACTGATGCAACTACTGGATCTGTAAGCTACAGCTTGAATGATAATTTACTACCGATAAGCACTCTTGATAAAGAAAATTTCAAAAACTTTCGTCGAAATTGTCAAATGGTATTTCAAGACAGTTTTGCTTCCTTGAATCCCCGTCAATTGGTTTTCGATATCGTAGCTAGGCCTTTGAAAGTTTATAATGAAAGCACAGGATCTGATCTTGTTGAAAAGGTGGTTTCTCTTTTAAATCAAGTTGGATTGGGTAGAGAGCATCTTTATAGATATCCACACCAATTTTCTGGAGGGCAAAGGCAAAGAATATCAATTGCAAGAGCACTAGCTCTGAACCCAGAAATTATCATTCTTGATGAGCCCACGTCAGCTTTAGATGTCTCGGTTCAAGCTCAAATATTAAACCTGTTGAATGATCTTCAAAAAGCTCGGAATTTAGCTTATTTGTTTATCACCCATGATTTAACGGTCGTTAGGCATATGGCTGACACTCTCGTCGTGATGTATCTTGGTAAGATTGTAGAAACTGGTAATACGAAAGAAATTTTTTCTAAACCACATCATCCTTACACAAAAGCACTTATAGATGCTAAGCCGAGTTTTGATGAGGGTGAAAATTTAAAGGCAAAAGGTTTGGAGGGTGTTGTTCCTGATCCTGCGCGACCTCCTCAAGGATGTCGTTTTCATACAAGATGTAGCTTGGCAACCGAAAATTGTGGATGGGAAGTGGATGATGTCGTCCGTTGGCTAGAAGATACACCTGGGATGTTTGAAAATTTAGATGCAGTTGAGCGCAAATCGGAATTCTCGGCTGTTCTGAGTTTTTCAAATGAGAGTTCTGCCGCAAACTTGGCAATGGAAATGCGTTCTGAAAAATTACCTGCTTCTATGCGTAAAGCAGTAAAGAAACTTAACCTAAACGATCAAAAAGTAGACATTGAGTTTGAACCAGTGGAAGAAATTTCATTGCATGAAAGTGATGGACGACTTGCGGCATGTATACTTGATCCTAAAAAAGTAAATCAAAAGGTTTAAAATGGAAATTAATATTAGTGAGCTGAACTTTTTCGAAGAAGTTGAAGGTAAAAAGATTGAGTACTCCATGGTGGAAACTTGGGATGGTTTATATACCCCTGTGGCTATAAGAAAGCCCAGTGGTGAGGGCCCTTTTCCGATTGTTCTCATGGCTGCTGGGAATGGTGGAGAGGGCTTACCATGGCTCATGGATGCGGTAAGAAATAGAGCCTATACAATGGACCGCTTGGTTGATGCAGGTTTCGCCTGTGCCTGGTTGCGATACAGAACTGAAGTCGAATTAGGCTACAATAACGGTGGAACAATGGTCAGGGATATGCGGCAAGGTCGTGAGATGTTTAACAGATCTCCTCTAGAGTATGAAGATGAGATCGCGATAATTGAGTTTTTTAAAAACAAAACTTGGGTTGACCCCAATAAAATTGGTGTCGTTGGAATGAGCCATGGCGGTGAAATGGCTCTGAAAATTGTATCTGAATACCATGGCCTTGCTGCTGCGGTGGCTAGCGAACCTGCCAGCCATGAATATTTAGCCCTAATGCCAGATGAAACAGCTTTTGTGAATGAGGACACAGGCCTAAGAAATATAGAAGAAATGCAAATGGCTGAGGTTGATAAAGTTCGTAAAAGAATTGATATGGATATTGCTAGAGAACGAATTAAGGGTATCAAAACACCAGTTTTAGTGATGGGAAGAGATGAAGATCATCTGCAAGGTATTTTTAGGACATCGTTTGACTTATTGGATGAGGCTGGCAAAAACGTTGAATGGGTTTCGTATGATCATGATTATCATGGTTACGTGTTTCCAATCAAGGGCGACGATGGAAAATATATTTTAAATGATGTACAAATCAAAGCCATAGATCATGTTATTAGTTGGTTGGGAATAAAATTTACCCAAGCTTAACTAAAGCTTTAGAAACTTGACTGCGTTTCTGCAGAATATTTTTTCTTTTAATTGAGAGCTAATGGGTGTTGCAGATAGCCAATTTACACCGATGGTGTTATCAGCATATGGCCAATCAACTGCAAAGAGTATCTTATCTTCTCCAAGAACCTTAAGACATAGATCAAGCGCGTTGTTAGAAAAAAAACCACTCGTTGTTACCCAAAAATTTGTCTTAAATATTTCCTCTATATTGACCTGCTCATTTCCTGGTCGTGCCAGGCTCTCATGTATTCTAGGCAACCAAAAAGGTAGTGCCTCACCAAAATGTCCTAAAATGATCTTGAGCTTTGGGTACTGTTCGAAAATACCGGAGAGCATCATGCGAACTGCTAGTGTTCCAGTTTCAATTCCAAACCCCCAGGCAGCTCTGGTGAACATAGGGTGGCTTTTGTCGTAAGGGCTATAATATCGTTCTGTTACAGTCTTATCAGGATCAGCTGGGTGCAAATACACAGGTACATCTAACTCTTCCGCTTTGGCGAAAATTGGCCAAAATTTTTGCTCATCAACCATTTGGCCAGCGCTTAAGCCATGCAACATAGCTCCTTTTAAACCTAGATCTTTGACGGCCCTCTCTAACTCTTTTGCTGCAAGTTCAGGTAGATTTGAGGGTAGCATTGCAAAGCCATCAAATCTATTGGAATTATTTGATATTACAAAAGCCAGCTCTTCGTTTGATTTCATGCAGGCGCTGACTGCAATATCATCAGAAAGTTTTTGGCTTCCTGGTGACTGATGAGAAAGAATTTGCATATCAATTCCAGCTTGATCCATTTCCTCAATTCTTATGCTCGTAAAATCATAAAGTCGTGATTTAATTTTTTCGGGTTGATGACCGCCGTTATTAAAATAATCAGTAAGTGGTGCATGCATAAAGTGTTCTTCCACCGCAATGATTTTATTTTTTACTTGTTTTGACATCTCAATTTCCTGTGTTTGGAATAGACACGCTTCCTCTATTCACTATTGTTACTGGCATAATTGTTTTTTCAGGGACAGGTATACTCGGATCGTTCATTTTTTTTACGAGGAGTTCTGCTGCAATTCTTCCAACGTCAAATTGTAAAATTCTTACAGTCGTCAAACCAGGTGGTATCCTATCAATCATCGGGGTATCGTTAAAACCAGTTATCGAAATATTATCTGGACACTTCAAATTTTTCGAATTGACCGCCTCAATGGCGCCTATCGCTAAACGATCATTGGCGCATAGTATCGCAGTAACATTTGGGCAATTGGATAATATTGAATCAGCACAATTCAATCCTTCTTCCTCTGTGTACTTGTCTGCAAAGACTGTATTTTTGACGTTTAATTCTAAACCATTAATGGCTGTAGCTTCTTTGAAAGCATTATTTCTAATTTCGCCAGTTGAAAGTCTTTCGGGTCCCCCAATATAACCAATATTTTTGTGTCCCTTCGAAACGAGTAAATTAAAAATCTTTTTTATTCCAGATTCATCATCGTTGATCACTGCTGGAATGCCAGATCCAAAAACCATCCGATTTGCGGTAATAATGGGAACACGTTCATATATGCTAGTCACCTTTTTATCTTGGCTAGTCACAGCGGCATCAATTATTCCATCCACACCTCTTTCCAGCAAGAGATCAAGTAGCCTTTCCTCTCTTTTGCCGTCGCCATCAGTATTAACCAGTATTGATGCGTAACCAGCTTCTTCTAAAACTGACTCAACTCCTCTAACAATTGGGGGGAAAAGAGAGTTAGTAATATCGGGTATTACTATTCCAACAGTCATAGTTCTGTTCGTTCTTAGACCAGACGCAACTAAGTTTGGCCTATAGCCCATTTGAGCAGCTTTATTTTTGATGCGTTCAACAACTTCGGACGATAGTGAGGCTCGTGCGTTTGGAGACAAAGCTCGAGATACAGTGGACACGTGAACACCTGTTTCCTTTGCAACATCTTTTATTGTGATATTCTTTTTCATCTAATTTTTCCCGTACGGATGTATAGTATAGAACATAATATTTGGCAAACGTTTGCTTTAGTGTATTGACCGATAAAATGGTACTTGCTAACATCAATGCAATCGTTTGCGAAATGTGAGTTTAGGGGAGGGTTCTGGTCGTGACCGCTGTTATAGAAAAACGAGACTTTAGCAAGCCAATTGTTAGGCGTAAAGTTTTGTCTGCCTCAAATGATGGCTCTATGGCAACACGAGTAAAATTGGAAGGATTTTCAGAATTCACATATGATGAACCATCTCAACATGGGGGGACAAATTTAGGCCCTACTCCGCTAACAGGTGTCCTTTCAGCACTGTGTGCTTGTGAAGCTGTGACTTTTAATCGAACTGCAAAAGAAATGAATTTTGACTATTCGGGCATTGAATTTTCGGCTTCGTTTACAATTGACATCAGGGGTCGAAATGGAATGAGGGGAGTTATTCCTCATTTTCAGACTGTTAGGGTTGAGGCGGTTGTATCTACTAATTCGAAAATAAGTGATCTAGAGTTGGTCGTTGAAGAAACTGAAGCTCGATGTCCGGTTTATAATCTAGTTAAAGATGCCGGTGTTAAAATTGAAACATTGTGGATAAAAGAGGCTGGGTAAACTGGTCGCCATTTAGAACGGGAGAATGATAATGGCAGATATTGAAATTGGTTGGATTGGTATGGGCCGAATGGGTTTCCCTATGGCTGAAAGACTGCTAAAGGCAGGGTACTCACTGAAAGTTTGGAATCGAACTAGATCAAAAGCTGAGCCTTTGGAGAAAGCCGGTGCTATATTGGTTGATAGTCCCGCTGACTTATCCGGTGTTGACGTGTTGGCCACAATGGTATCAACCGGCCGCGACGTTGAGGAATTGTATTTTGGTGAGGTCGGTGTCTTATCAGGCGGCGGTGTCCCGAAAATCTTTTTGGATTTTTCGTCAATTGGTGTGGATCAATCTGCAGAAATTAGATCTCGATTATTGGAAGTTGGAGCCCAGCTAGTATGCTGTCCTGTTTCAGGTAATGGAAAATGTGTAAAGGCTGGAAAGTTATCAGCAGTAGCTTCCGGTCCAGAAGATAGTTTTAAACAAGTCGAAGAAATAATTTCTAAGATAGCAGTCATGGGTGTTTCGTATGTGGGTGAGGGCGAGCTTGCTCGCTTTTGTAAAATTGCTCATAACGTAATGCTGGGGGTCGTAACACAAAATTTGGCAGAGATAACAATACTGGCACAGAAAGCAGGTGTACCTAGGCAAGCATTTTTAGATTTTATGAATAATTCTGTTATGGGGTCTGTTTTCACAAGATATAAAACAAATGCATTCATCAACCTAGATTGGACTACAACATTCACGCCTGCTTTGCTGCGAAAAGATTTAGACTTAGGACTTGCTGCAGGCAGAGAGCTCAACGTTCCAATGCCAGTGACCGCCACAACTAGAGAGGCTTTACAGGCACACTTTGGCGCCGCTAGCTTAAAAAATGATCCTGCTGCCTATCTTGAGGAAGATTTTGCAGCAATTTTGGAGACAGTAGCTCTTGGCGCTGGTATTCAATTGGAAAGTGAAAATACTCCTTATCCAACCGGTCTAGAGGTTCCGCAAGTAGATGAATAAATTTTAACCATCATGTGTATTGCTAGTTAGATAATTGGTATTGGTTTGATAATCTGAAAATGGAAAAATTTGTTCTATATAACGCTCCACAATCTACTTGTAGCCAACGTGTAAGATATGTATTGCATGAAAAAGGCTGTGAATTTGACGAGGTTAAACTAGACTTATTTTCAGGTGATCAGCTTAAAGCAGATTATCTTGCCATTAACCCTAATGGGGTTGTGCCGTCGCTAGTTCATGCTGGAAATAATATCATAGACAGTTTGGTTATCGTGGAATACCTGGAAGATATTTTTCCAAATATTTATCCATTAAGGCCTGATGAACCAGTGAAAACAGCAGAAATGAGAGCCCAATTGAAATTTATAGACGAGGTTCCGGGTCCTGCGATACGTATCCCTTCTTACAATCTGGCATTTCTTCCACACTTTCAAAAGATGACAGAAAAAGAGTTTGACGAGTTGTGTGAAAGCAAGCCTTTGAGAAAAGAATTTTTGAAGAAGATGGGGCGCACAGGTTTCCCGCAAAATGAAATGATTGAAGCCATTGATAGATTAAAACGCTCAATGGAGAGAATGAACATGTGGATTGAAAAAAATGACGGGCCCTGGTTAATGGGTTCAAGTTTATCAATTTCGGATATCGCTATTATGCCAGTAGTTGTTCGGATGGATGATATAAATCTCAGCAATCTTTGGGATGATTTTCCTCTTATTAAGGAGTGGATATCTAATATAAGAAGAACTGAGTCTTTCCAAAAAACTTATTATTTTGGTTCATTGTTGACTGAAAAATATCCTCATTTGAAAGCGGGTAAGAATATACATGAGTGAGTTAGAAAGAGATCCTAGGATAGTGGCAGCAGCAGCGCACTGGTCGCATAGAATGGTAACAAACGGAGTACCATTAGCTGATTTTCAAGACGTTACGAATAATATTCATAGTTGGGATGAGTGGTGCTCTGCGTGGTGTGAACGGGGTTCAATTCACGATGATCTTGGTAAAAAAGCCTTAGATGAGAAGCGTTTTATTTCGTATGCATCTCATTCAGCAACGGCTTCTGCTTGTTATCATTTTGGAAAATTTTTATTTGTTAATGATATGCCGCAAATGAAATCGGCGCATAAATTAGCAATAAGGTCTCATAGAGAGGCCTTGCGTTATCTAAAGCATCCGGGTGAGCGTGTAGAGATACCGTTTGAAAATCATTCTTTGATTGGAAATTTGCGTAAACCCGAGGGAATTGAAAAACCTCCAATTGTTGTAATGTGCATGGGTTTGGATAGTACAAAAGAAGAAATGTTGACCAACGAAGCAATTTTCCTTGAGAGAGGTTTGGCTACTTTTTCTTTTGATGGCCCAGGACAAGGTGAGGCTGAGTATAAGCTGCCCATAAGATTTGATTATGAAGTTCCAGTAGGTAAAGTAATTGACTGGCTCGAAAGTCGAGAGGATTTAAATTCTGATCGCGTTGGTGTATGGGGGGTTAGCCTTGGAGGGTATTATGCTCCCAGAGCAGCGGCTTTTGACTCTCGTATAAAAGCGTGTGTATCGTTAACGGGCCCTTTCAATTTTGAAGAAGCTTTTGCGAGAGTTCCGGGACTAACACGGCAAGCATTTATTGTTAGAAGTCATTCCGCTAATAATGAAGAGGCTGAAGATCTGGCCATAAAAATGGACTTGAGCGCAGCTGCTTCAAAAATTTCTTGCCCCATCTATATCGTTGGTGGTGCCTTGGATAGAGTTATTCCCTCAGACCATGCAAAAAAATTAGCAGACGCAGTCAGTGGAGAAGTAATATTGAATATGGTTTCTGACGGAACACACGTTGTTAATAACCGACCTTATAAATATAGACCTGAATCTGGCGATTGGATGGCTAAAATCTTACTAAATTAAAGGAATTTAAAATGACTAAGCGAAATACGGCACTTACTCCAAATGTATTAACACCCCAGGACTTAGAACCAAATTGGAGGTGGGAGTCGCGCCTTCCAGCCTGGGGCCATACAAGTGTAGATTTTGAGCGCCGGGTAGATCACGATCGTTTGCGTCGATACAGACTTAGTAGAACCCGGGAAGCTCTTAAAAATTCTCCTGCAGGAACACTATTACTCTTTGATGTAAATAACATAAGATATGTTTCGGCAACCAAAATAGGCGAGTGGGAAAGGGATAAGATGTGCAGGTTTTGCCTTCTTACTGGCGATGACAGCCCATATGTTTGGGATTTTGGATCAGCAGCTGTGCACCATCAAAAATATTCTGATTGGTTAGAGCCAGATCATTGTTTGGCCGGTGTTGTAGGGATGAGAGGAACAATTCCGCCTGAATTTGGTTTGATGAAGAAGTATGCAAAGCAAATCGCTGGTCTAATAAAAGACGCGGGTATGGCCGATATGCCGGTCGGAGTAGACTATGCGGAAACAGCCATGTTTCATGCTCTCCAAGAAGAGGGGATTAAAGTGATTGATGGTCAACAAATTATGTTAGCCGCAAGAGAGATAAAAAATTGGGACGAAATACAGCTTTTGACCCAAGCAGCCAGTATGGTTGATGGTGTTTACCATATGATTTATGAAGAACTAAAGCCAGGTATCAGGGAAAACGATATTGTAGCTCTTTCAAATAAAATGCTGTATGAGATGGGGTCTGACGACGTAGAAGCCATAAACGCAATCTCTGGCGAACGATGTAATCCTCATCCACATAACTTTACGGACAGATATTTTCGTCCAGGAGATCAAGCATTTTTTGATATTTTGCAATCTTATCAAGGATATAGAACTTGCTATTATCGAACCTTTAATATAGGCCGGGCAACCTCTGAACAGAATGATGCTTACGTGAAATGTCGAGAATGGCTAGATGCCTCAATCTCAATGATTAAACCAGGCGTTACGACAGACAAAGTAGCTGAAGTTTGGCCAACGGCGGAAAGTTTGGGTTTTCCGAATGAAGATGCTGCGTTTGGTCTTCAATTTGGTCATGGTTTAGGATTGGCTCTTCATGAGAGACCAATTATCAGCCGAGCTATTTCTCTCGATCATCCGATGGAGATCAAAACTGGGATGGTTTTTGCTCTTGAAACTTATTGCCCTGCGAAAGATGGCTATTCGGCTGCTCGAATTGAAGAGGAAGTCGTTGTAACGGATACTGGTTGTGAGGTTATTTCTCTTTTCCCGGCTGAGGAGCTACCGATATCTAACAGGTATTAAATTCAAAAATGTCTATGGTTTACGACTAATCTT
Source organism: Marinovum sp. (assembly GCA_002691045.1). Taxonomy (GTDB): domain Bacteria; phylum Pseudomonadota; class Alphaproteobacteria; order Rhodobacterales; family Rhodobacteraceae; genus Salinivivens. The sequence goes on along the minus strand of NZGN01000050.1, from coordinate 8,582 downwards.
AAGGGACTAAAAAATATGCCAAGAAAAGGAAATACAAACTCAGACAGTTATCTGAAAATGTATAGTCAGATGGTTAAGATTAGATCTTTTGAAGATCAAGCTAACCAACTTTACCTGGACGCTAAGATGCCGGGTTTGACCCATATGTATTCTGGTGAGGAAGCCGTGGCAGTTGGTATTTGTGAAGCTTTAAATGTATCTGATAAAATTACATCTACTCATCGTGGACATGGCCACTGTGTTGCGAAGGGTGCTGAGCTAAAACAGATGTTTTGTGAACTACTCGGAAAAGAAGAGGGTTATTGCAGAGGTAAAGGTGGGTCCATGCATATTGCCGATCAGTCAAATGGTAATCTAGGAGCAAATGCCATAGTTGGTGGATCGATGGGTATAGCTACTGGATCCGCACTCAGAGCAAAGCTTAAAGGGGACGATGATGTTACGGTCTGCTTTTTTGGAGATGGCGCGACTGCCCAAGGGCTTTTATACGAGGTAATGAATATGGCGGCGCTTTGGAAATTGCCGGTTATTTATGCTTGTGAGAATAACGGGTATTCTGAATATACAGCCACAGATGAAATTGCTGCTGGTGATATTTTGGATAGAGCTCGAGCTTTTGGCATTGAGGCTCATCAAGTAGATGGTCAAGATGTTCTAGCTGTAAATAAATTAGCAACTAGTTTAGTCGCCAGAGCTCGTAATGGCGAGGGGCCATTTTTTATTGAACTTTTAACTTACCGGTACCATGGACATCATGTTGGTGATATAAATCGAACATATTATCGCTCAAAAGAAGAAGAAGACGATTGGAAAAAAAACAAAGACCCTATTAACATTTTGGGCGACTGGTTGATTTCCGAAAAAATAGCCTCACAAGACGAGTTGAAAAACATAAGAGAAGATATTGAGAACGAAGCTCATGAAGCCGTTCTATATGCCTTGGATGCTAAATACCCCAACTTAGATGAAGTTGATATGCATGTATTTACGGAGGCCTCATAATGCGGCCCATTACTCTTTCTCAAGCTGTCAATGAGGCAATTGCTGAAGAAATGAGGCGTGATAAGTCTGTATTCTTGATTGGTGAGGACGTGGCTGAAGCCGGAACACCTTTTAAAATCACTTCTGGATTAGTCGAGGAGTTTGGAACTGATAGGGTAATTGATACACCAATTTCTGAACCTGGTTTTATGGGTCTTGCTGTAGGAGCAGCGATGACAGGATCACGCCCAATTGTCGATATAATGTTTGGTGATTTTCTTTTTCTGATAATGGATCAACTTTGTAATCAGGCGGCTAAAGCATATTACATGTCGGGTGGAAAATTAAACGTTCCCTTGGTTGTTCGAACAAATCTCGGTGCAACACGTAGGTCAGCGGCGCAACATAGCCAGTCTCTGCATGCTTTAGTATCACATATACCTGGTCTTAAAGTGGCGATGCCCTCATCCGCTTATGAAGCGAAAGGACTTTTAAAAACTGCTATTAGAGATAACAATCCGGTGGTGATTTTTGAAGACAAGCTTATGTATCAGGACAAAGCAGAAGTTCCTGAAGAGGAATATTTAATACCTTTTGGCGAAGCTTCAGTTCTTCAAGAAGGCAACCAAATAACCTTGATTGGTACCTCATCTATGAGGCAGGTATGTGAAGAAGCCGCAAGTATTTTAGGTAAAGAAAATATTAGCGTTGAAGTAATAGATCCGAGGACTTTGGTCCCGCTGGACGAAAAGACTATTTTGAAATCGGCTAAGAAAACAGGTAGAGTTATAGTTGTCGATGAGGGGCACCAGAATTTTGGTGTAACCGCTGAAATTGCATCTCGAATATCAGAAAAAGCTTTTTATTATTTGGATGTCCCGGTTATCAGAATGGGTGCAATGGATGTGCCTGTTCCCTTTAGTCCAGTATTGGAAGACATAACCGTACCTACAGCTGAAAAAGTTGCTTCAAATGCTCGAAAGCTCGTCTCTGGAGACTTAATTCATGAGTTATGAAGTAAAAATGCCACAACTTGGGATGAACCAAGATACTGCAATTATTTTATCATGGTTCAAAAAAGAAGGAGATAAAATCGAAAAGGGTGATCCTTTATTTGAGGTTGAAACAGATAAAGCCACTATGGAAGTTGAGGCACAAACAGACGGCTATTTATCCAATGTAGATGCTGAAGAAGGAACAGAAGTCCCTGTTGGTGAGCTTATGGCGCTCATAGTTGATGATGTAAAAGAGGTGAAAAAGAAGCAAAGTCAGTCGGACGACTCTGCAACAGTACAAGCTGAGCAAATTCATGAAAAAATAACAGAGCCTGAAAGTTTAAAAGATGAAGTTCCAACGCCTGGACCCGCTTCTATTACAGAAGACAAAGGCATAAAGGTACATGAAAATTTCAGAAAAGAACTCGGTTCCAAGGTTTTAGCGTCGCCTAAGGCCAAGGTGGCTGCTAACGAGCTTGGTATTGATCTTTTGGAGCTAAGAAATTCTGGGGGTAAAGAACCAATTCATTTTGCGGATATAAGAAGAACGCCACCCAATCAAAGTTTTTCAACGCTGTATATGAGAGTTTCTTCTGAGGCAATTGATAGTCTTATATTGAAGGTCAAAGACCCTAGGCGCGAGTTATTATTTTCAAAATTTGCAAGCAGTGCATGGAATTTCATTTTTGATGATAGAAGAGTTAAAGTAATTATTAAAGATATAACTGGTGAGCAATCGCTGGATGTTAGTGATGATAAAGAGGAAACTAATACCAGTTCGACCATTCTGACACTTGTTGATCTTTGTAATACTAAGTTAATTGCATACGAAACTGGGAAAAGCGGCCTCCATTTGAGTATTTCTCAAATAGGAGGAGAGTTTACATTGTGTTTTTCATTTAATGAAAGTGTTTTGCAATTTTCGGACTCTGTAAAATTTATGAGTGAACTAGGGGTGAGATTAGAAGACCCCATATTGCAACTTATTTGAGGAAAATTGACCATGGTCTTTAAAAACAAACTTTACATTGGTGGAAAATGGCAAGAGGCCTCAGACGGAAGAGATTTCGAAGTTTTAAACCCAGCAGATGAGACCGTGTTAACCAGAGTTTCTAGTGGAACAATTGCTGACGCTGAAGCTTGCGTCAATGCCGCTCAAGAAGCATTCGCAGGTTGGGCATCATTAAGCCCTAGAGAACGTGGCGAAATTTTACGAAAAGCATATGATATTTTTATGAGTAAAATAGATGACATAGCGCATCTTATTACTCTAGAAAATGGTAAGGCCGGCAGTGACGCTATGGGAGAAGCTCGCTATGCTGCAGAATTTTTTCGTTGGTATGCTGAAGAAGCTGTTAGGTCAGATGGGCATTTAGGGATGGCCCCTGCAACTGGCGCTAGGATTTTAGTTCACCAGAAGCCGGCTGGAATATCTGTATTAGTTACACCGTGGAATTATCCGGCAGCTATGGGTACTCGAAAAATTGGTCCTGCTTTAGCAGCAGGATGTCCAGTTATTGTTAAACCTGCTTCGGAAACACCGTTAACAATGCTGGCTTTAATGCCCATCCTTGAAGAAGCGGGAGTACCACCTGGTGTAGTAAACGTTTTGCCATCCCGATCTTCAGGCGCTGTCGTATCCAAAATGCTCTCAGATCCTAGAGTAAGGGTTGTAAGTTTCACAGGTTCTACAGAAGTTGGCAGGAAATTATTACACGCAGCTGCTGATAATGTAGTAAAGCCGGCAATGGAACTCGGCGGTAATGCCCCTTTCATAGTTTGCAAGGATGCAAATATTGAAGCAGCTGCAGATGGTTTAATGGTTGCAAAAATGCGAAACCTTGGTGAGGCCTGCACGGCTGCAAATAGAATATACGTGCATGAAAGCGTAGAAAAAGAATTCGTAAGTGCTTTTTCGAAAAAAATGGCTGCACTCAAGGTCGGTAATGGAACAGAGAAAGCAATTGACGTGGGACCTTTAGTAAACGCGGAAACGAGAGATAAAGTCGATTATTTTGTGCAAGACGCAATTGCAAAAGGAGCTAAACTAGAAGTTGGGGGTATTCGACCGGATGGGCCTGGATTTTTTTATCCTCCCACTGTTCTCAGTAATGTATCAGATGATGCTGAGTGCTTGGCAGATGAAATATTTGGCCCTGTCGCAGCCATACAAACGTTTGTAGATGAGGATGAAATCATAGAAAGATCAAACTCAACAGAATATGGATTAGTGGCATACTTGTATACAGAAGATGTTAGAAAAGGTTTAAGACTATCGGAAAAACTGGAGTTTGGCATGATAGGCCTAAACAGGGGATTAGTATCTGACCCGGCAGCACCTTTTGGCGGCGTTAAACAATCTGGTTTGGGACGAGAAGGTGGGAAAGAAGGTCTATTAGAATTTCAGGAAACACAATATATTTCTACTGAGTGGTAGAAGGTTGGTGTAATATAAATTCTCTGATCATCCAGACTATGAAGGTCATTTATGGTAGACAAGACATCTAAATTTGTTTTGAGAAAGTGAATAGAAAAAGTAGATGGATAGTGACTTAATTTGTACGATTAATGGAGCTGATCATCCTATAGAAGTTTCTAGTAATGAATCTCTGTTGTTCTTTCTCAGAGATAAAGCGGGTCTTAGATCAACAAGATTTGGATGTGGCCAAGGGACGTGTGGTGCATGCACCGTGATAATAGACGGTGAGGCAAAACTGTCATGTGAAACTATTGCCTTAGATGTGGTAGGGAAGTCTATAGAAACTGCTGAAATTCTGGCAGATCAAAGCGAACATCCATTGGTTAAAACGTTTCAAGAATTTCAGGCTGGCCAATGTGGCTACTGCTTGCCAGGAATTTTAATGACTTCTAAAGCATTGCTTGATAAAAAACAAAAATTCTCACGATTAGAGATAGCCCAAGCTTTAGATGCGAATTTATGTAGGTGCGGCGCCCACTCTCGTATCCTTGATGCGGTTGAAAAAGCTATTAAACTGACCGATGAGAAGGGTGAGTGATGAAAAACCAGGCCCCTAAACCTCTGGTTGAGTATCCTAAATTAGGGGACTGGGTAAGTCTGAACGAGGAAAAGAAATTAGTTTTCTTTTCAGGTAGAGTTGAGTTGGGTCAGGGTAATATCACCGCTTTGACTATGATGATCTGTGATGAATTAGGTGTGCAACCGGGACAAGTCAATTTGCAGATGGCTAGAACTGATATGACACCCAACGAGGGTTTCACAGCTGGCAGTATGTCTATTGTGCATGGGGGACAATCACTTAGATGGGCTGTGGCGTATCTTCGCCAGCAAATATTAAAAATTAGTGCAAAAAAATTAAAAACTTCTCTGGATGAACTCAATTTATATGACGGAGAAATCCATCATAATGGATCTGTCGTTTTTAAAATTGATCAAATGTTAGATGACGTTAATTTTGAAAATGAAATTCCAGAGGATATTGGATTAAAAGATCCATCACAAAGATGGAGCCAGTTTAGAGAAATTGACCGTGTCGATTTAATGGAGCGTATGACTGGAGCTCCTTTTGTCCACGATATGATAGAGAAAGGAATGCTTTTTGGAGCTCCTGTGCATCCAGGCAATATGTATTCTAAGCTTTTAAGTTTAGATATACAGGCTTTATCGAAAAGACCTGGTGTAATTAAAGTGGTTCAAGATGGATCATTTGTTGGAGTATTAGCTACAAGTCAGCAATCTGCGTTGGAAGCCGCAGAGTGGGCAAGAGGCAAAGCCCAGTGGAGAGAAATTGATACAACAATTGATAATCCGATGTCTTATTTAAATTCGCAACATCACGATTTTGAAATTGTTGCAGAAACAGGGGATGTTAATAAAAATTCAGGACAATGGTACGAGTTAACTGTTTCACGACCTTATATTTTTCATGGATCCATAGGCCCCTCGGCTGCAGTCGCAAAATGGGAGAAAGAAAAGCTTACTGTTTGGACCCACAGCCAAGGTGTATTTCAACTTAGAGGTGCCCTTGCCAAAGTTTTTGAAACTGAAGAAGCGAATATAACTGTAATACACAAAGCAGGTGCTGGTTGTTATGGTCATAATGGTGCTGATGATGCGGCCTTGGATGCTGCACTACTGGCAAAAGCTGTTGAGGGAAATTATGTTAAGGTTGTATGGTCGCGCTATGATGAATTTCATGCAGCTCCTATGGGTGCAGCTATGGTTACAAAATCAAGGGCTCATCTTGGGCCAGATGGTTTAATAACAGCATTTGACGTTGAAATTACCTCGGTTCCGCATTCATCTCGGCCTGGTACTGGTGGAACTCCTAATCTACGTTCCGCCGTTCTGATCAAAAATTCGAAACTACCAGCTAATTCACCCGATGTGCCGGCGGTAAGGGGAGGTGGAGCCGAAAGGAATGCTGTGCCTTCTTATAATTTTGGGCCAGTTCGAGTGAAAAAAAGACTAGTACATGATTTGCCCTTCCGAGCATCTGCTTTAAGATCACTAGGTGCTTACAATAATGTAATTGTAAATGAGGGGCTAGTTGATGAAGTTGCTAATAAAGTTGGAGAGGATCCTATAGCTTATAGAATTAAGCATTGTACAGACGAACGATCAAAAGATTTATTACTTCGATTAGAAGCTGAAAGTAGAAAATACATAAAAAATTTAAAAGAGGGCCAAGGCTGGGGTGTGGGTTATGCACGTTATAAAGGCCTTTCTGGTCTTTGCGCTGTACTAGCGATTGTAACTGTCGACGAAGAGGTGACTGTTGACAGGGTTGTTTCAGTTTCCGATGTCGGTGAAGCAGTTAGTCCTGATGGTGTAAAAAATCAAATAGAAGGTGGAATAATTCAGTCTATTAGTTGGACCCTCAAGGAAGCTGTCAAAACAGAAGGAAACTCAACCATAGTAGAAAGCTGGTATGATTATCCAATTATACAATTTAGTGAAATACCTATAGTAGAGACCATTTTGATTGAAAGGCCGTTAGAAAAACCTCTCGGTGCTGCTGAGATTTCTCAAGGACCAGCCGGTGCAGCTGTTGCTAACGCTGTAAGTAATGCTTTGGGAGTAAGAGTTTCTCAACTTCCAATAACAAGAGATGCAATAGTTTCCTCATTATTATCTAATGAAAATTAAAGTACTAGGGCATCTTTAACATCGCTATCAACGTCAGGTAGATATTGTTCAAAATTTTCCATAAACAGGCTAATGAGCTTTTTAGCTGCTAGGTCGTAGGCATCTTTATCTTCCCATGTGTTCCTGGGATCTAGATACTTTGGGTCTACTCCAGGGACAAATTTTGGGACTTCGAAACCAAAATTAACGTCCTTTACAAAACTGACATCATTTAGGTCCCCGTTAATAGCAGCTGTTAAAAGGGATCTAGTTACGTTAATTGGCATTCGAGACCCTACTCCATGCCCACCACCAGTCCAACCGGTATTAACTAACCAACAGGTTGAGTTATTTTCTGAAATCTTCTTTTTAAAAAGATTTCCGTAAACTTGAGGGGGCCTGGGAAGGAATGGGGCTCCAAAACATGTAGAGAATGTTGGTTCTGGCTCTGTTACCCCTCTTTCAGTACCTGGTGCTTTCGAAGTAAAGCCGGACAGAAAATGATACATTGCCTGAGAGGGTGTCAGTTTTGCCAATGGGGGCATAACACCAAATGCGTCACAAGTAAGCAAGACGACATGTTTGGGCGTTGCTGCTAGTCCCGTTTGGCTTGAATTAGGTATGTAATGCATAGGGTAGGCGGCCCGCATATTTGCGGTTAGGCTGTCATCCTCAAAATCAAGCTCTTTGGTTCTTTTATCGTACACCATATTTTCTATTACAGTGGAAAATAATGATGTTGTTCTATAGATATCAGGTTCTGAGAGAGGTGAGAGATTAATCGTTTTAGCATAACAGCCTCCCTCAAAATTGAAGATACCGTCATCTGACCATCCATGTTCATCGTCACCAATTAAGGTTCTGTCTGGATCTGAAGAAAGTGTTGTTTTCCCTGTGCCAGACAGCCCGAAAAATATAGCAGAGTCATTAGAATCTTTCTTAGAAATATTTGCTGAACAATGCATCGGCATTATCCCTACTTCTGGCAGTATATAATTCAATAATGTAAAAACCGCTTTCTTATTTTCACCAGCGTATTCAGTGCCGCCAATTAAAATAAGCTTTTTATCAAAATTTATTGCAATTACTGTTTCAGAACGGCAGCCATGCTCTTCTGGGTTGGCAAAGAAGCCAGGAAGATTAATAATCGAAAAATCGCAATCGAATTCCTTGATTTGGCTTTCTTCTGGTCGGATCAAAAGATGTCTAATAAACAAGTTGTGCCAGCAAAGTTCCGATATAATTCTTACACCTATCCTATTTTTTACATTGGCACCGCCAAATAGATCTTGAACATATAAATCTTTGCCTGCCACGTAATGAAGCATGTCTTCATGTAATTTATCAAACGACTCTGCTGACATTCTAGCATTGCGGTCCCACCAAACGGTGCTCTCGGTAGTATCGGTTACGACTATGTGTTTATCTTTTGGCGATCTTCCAGTGAATTTCCCAGTCTCAACAAGTAGCGTCCCTCCAATTCCAAGTTCACCTTCCTT
>NZGN01000049.1:0-13711 GCA_002691045.1 Marinovum sp. | reverse complement strand
GATAATTAAACTTGAAGCAATTTACAGAAATTGAAACTAAACCTTATCATTTAAAATTTTATAAGAAAACACATTTTAATCATCTAAAATTCACTATAAGAGTAATTCTGCATATCCTTTATTTCTAATTAAACGAGAAGGAAAACTTAAATGCGTATCGGCCTATATCCAGGTACATTTGATCCAATTACTTTAGGTCATATAGATATAATAAGAAGAGCGTCTCTATTGGTTGATCGCTTAGTAATAGGTGTGGCTATTAACAGAGATAAAGCTCCTTTATTTACTCTCGAAGAAAGGGTCGAAATGTTAGAAAAGGACTGTGCTGATCTATCCGAACGAACGGGAACAGAAATTATCGTTCATCCTTTTGAAAACCTATTAATTAATTGCGCTCATGATGTTGGTGCTCAATTAATTGTACGTGGCCTAAGGGCTGTTGCAGATTTTGAATATGAGTTTCAGATGGTAGGCATGAATAGATCTTTAGATAATTCTATAGAAACTGTATTCTTGATGGCTGAGGCTAAGCATCAAGCTATAGCATCGAAATTAGTAAAAGAAATAGCAAGATTAGAAGGTGATATTTCTAAATTTGTCACGCCGCAAGTCGCAAACAGATTATTAAACAAATTAAATATATCCAATTAAAGTCAAAGTAATTTGGCCATTTCCAAAGCTGTATCTGACATTCGGTTTGAAAAACCCCATTCATTATCATACCAGCTTAAAACTCGTACCATATTATTTTGAAGTACTTTTGTTTGATCTCCTGCGAATATTGAGGAATGTGGATCATGATTAAAATCCATTGATACTAATTTTTCGTCCGTAAAACCCAGTATGCCTTTTAAATCACTAAATGATGCTTTTTTAATATAGGAATTAATCTCCTTCTCTGTAGTAGATTTAGCAGACTCAAATGTCAGATCTACTACTGAGACATTTGGGGTGGGAACTCTTATAGCGACACCATCAAGTTTGCCATCAAGTTCTGGCATTACCAACCCTACAGCACGAGCAGCACCTGTGGATGTTGGGATCATATTAATAGCCGCGGATCGTGAACGATACAGATCCGAATGCATGGTATCAAGGGTCGGTTGGTCTCCTGTATAGCTGTGCACTGTAGTCATGAAACCTCGCACGATACCAAGATTTTCATGTAGAACTTTAACGACTGGAGCTAAGCAATTTGTTGTACAAGAGGCATTTGAAACGATAAAGTCATCTTCAGTGAGTGCCTGATGATTGACGCCAAATACAATTGTTTTATCGGCATTTTTGCAAGGGGCCGAAACTAAAACTTTTTTTGATCCGTTCTCGAGATGTCTACTGGCTGTTTCTCTTTCGTTAAAAATTCCAGTACATTCAAAGGCTATATCTACGTCACCCCAAGGCAAATCTTCGGGATTTTTTAAGGCTGTCACTTTAATAGGTCCAGTACCTGCATCTATTGTTTCACCATCAACGGTGATTTTGTGCGGAAATTTCCCATGAATACTATCATATTTTAGCAAATGTGCATTGGTGTCCACAGGACCCAAATCATTAATAGCAACTATAGATATATCTGATCGTTTATTTTCAATAATAGCACGGAGAATATTTCGACCAATCCGTCCAAAACCATTAATTCCAACTCGAACAGTCACCTTTTATTTCCTCACAGATTTTTATAGTTAGCGCTAACATCGCAGTAAAAGTGAAATTGTCAACTGGAAATTATTCACGCTTATGTTGATGAGTGAGGTTAAAAAAATTATTACAAAATAATTTTTGTTAATTCGATATAAGGCTACCCATTGTAGAAGCTACATCTGCCATTCTGCAGGAAAAAGCCCATTCATTATCGTACCAGGCTAAAACACGAACTGTATATTTCCCGACAACTTTTGTTTGCTCTGGGGCAAAAATACAAGAATGTGTGGTATGGTTGAAATCAATAGATACTTTAGGTTCAGGATCATACGCCAAGACTTTTACCATGTCATTTTGTGATGCCTTTTCAACTACAGAATTAACATCTTCAACGGTTACCGGAATTCTTGCTTCAAAGGTCAAATCAACGGCGCTTACATTCGGGGTAGGTACTCTGAGAGCCGTTCCATCTAATTTTCCGTGAAGTTCCGGTAGCACTCTTCCTAGTGCTCGAGCGGCCCCAGTAGAAGTTGGTATCATCGAGGATGCTGCTGCGCGCGCGCGATATAGATCATCATGCCTTCTGTCAAGTGTTGGTTGATCGCCGGTGTAACTATGAATGGTGGTCATTATTCCACGTTCAATACCGATATTGTCATTCAGTACTTTGGCTAAGGGTGCAAGGCAATTTGTAGTGCAAGAACCGTTAGAAACAATTTTATCTTTATCCGTCAAAGATCTATGGTTAACTCCGTAAACAATCGTTTTGTCAACATTATCAGCAGGTGCTGAAATTAATACTGATTTTGCCCCCTGTTGAATGTGTACTTTAGATTTTAGTCCATCGTTAAATTTACCAGTGCACTCAAGAACAACATCACAACCTGACCAATCTAGGTCGTTTGGGTCGTACGACGAAAATACTTTAACCGGACCATTGCCTATATCAAGATGGTCGTTTTCAACAGTAATTTCACTGGGAAATCTTCCATGTATACTATCATATTTTAACAGATGTGCATTTGTTTCAATCGGGCCTGTTGCGTTTATTTTGGTTACATGAATGTCATTTCTGGCACTTTCGGAAATATGAGAAAATGTACTTCTTCCTATCCTACCAAAACCATTAATTCCAACGCTAATTGACATATCTTGATCCCTGCAAGCCCAATATTTTCATACACCAAAAAACTAAAAGAAGGAAAGAATAAAAGGATATACATCAATATGTTAGCGATAAATGTGACAAAATAAACAATGATTGCGCTAACAAAATAAAATAAATTTTATTAACCTAGAAAAATTGTTTCAGATTTTCGATTTAGCTAATTTTACAACCTGCTCAGAAGTGATTCCATAATGTTCGAATAGTGTATTTGCCGGTGCAGATGCTCCAAAACTAGACATTCCGACAAAACCAGAATTAGCTTCTCTTCCGCGTTCTCCTAATAACCATTTATCCCAACTGTCTTTTACGCCTGCTTCGATTGCAATTCTGACGTGTTGCCCACCTGGAAGAACACGCTTTTTATATTTTTCGTCTTGCATTTCGAAAAGTTCCATACAGGGCATAGACACTACTCGCGTACCTATTCCCTGGTCTTGTAGTTGCTGTCTAGCATTAAGAGCAACTGGTACCTCTGATCCTGAAGCGATTAAGATTACTTGTCTCTTACCTAGCGCTTCCTCTAAAATGTAAGCACCCTTGGCGCATAAATTAGCTGTTTTATGTTTTGTCCTAACAGTTGGCAATCCTTGTCTTGTCAGTGCGAGCACGGAAGGCGTGCTTTTAGATTGTAAAGCCAGTTCCCATACTTCTGCAGTTTCAACACTATCTGCTGGTCGAAAAACGAAAGTATTTGGTGTAGCTCGGCTTATAGCTAAATGTTCAACAGGTTGGTGAGTTGGGCCATCCTCACCTAAGCCTATACTGTCATGTGTCATCACAAAAATTGTTGGGATTTTCATCAATGCGGCTAATCTCATTGATGGTCTCGCGTAATCAGTAAAACACATAAATGTTCCGCCGTATGGTCTTACCCCTCCATGCAGAGCCATACCATTCATTGCTGCAGCCATTCCATGTTCACGGACTCCCCAATGAACATACCTTCCCAATCTGTTATTTACATCAAACACGGTCATGTCTTTAGATTTAGTATTGTTAGAACCCGAAAGATCAGCGGACCCGCCGATGGTCTCTGTCATAATTGGGTTTATCACATTTAATACCATTTCACTTGATTTGCGTGTCGCGACTTTTGGTTGATCTACAGTTATTGTTTTTTTGAACTTATTTATCGCTCTATTGAGTGCTACCGGCACTTCCATAGAATGCATTCGTAAAAATTCAGATTGCTTTTTTTGAGATAGGGATGAAAAACGATTTTCCCAGGACAACTTCTCCTCGTGACCCTTTTGGCCAATTGTTTCCCATGCAGCCTTTACTTCTGTTGGAACAAAAAAAGCATCTTGGCTCCATCCGTAAACTTTTTTGGTATCTTCAATTAATGATTTGTCTGTAAGAGCGCCATGACCTTTTGATGTGTCTTGAGCTGAAGAGCCTAGTGCGATGTGCGTTTTACAGGCTATCATAGAAGGCTTATTGCTTTTTTTTGCCTCTATTATTGCGTGATCAATTTGGATTGGATCATGGCCGTCAATTTCTAAAACATGCCACCCTGATGACTTAAATCGATCAACCTGATTTGTGGCGTCCACTAGATCGACTTTACCATCAATTGTTATGTTGTTGTTATCCCAAAAAACTATTAATTTAGATAACTCTTGCCGTCCAGCTAAGGTGATTGCTTCTTGACTCACGCCCTCCATGAGGCAGCCATCACCAGCAAATACATATGTGTAATGATCGATAACATTTTTTCCAAATTTAGCTCTTTGAATTTCCTCTGCCATTGCAAAGCCAACGGAATTAGCAATTCCCTGACCAAGCGGGCCGGTCGTAGTCTCAATCGCTTGAGATAAAAAATTCTCTGGATGACCAGCTGTTCTGGCTCCGAGTTGACGAAAGTTTTTTATTTCTTCTATTGGAAAATCTTCGTATCCAGTTAAATACAGAAGGCTGTATAATAGCATTGATCCATGACCAGCCGATAAGATCAAACGGTCTCTGTCAGGCCAAGAAGGCGATTTGGGGTCAAACTTTAAGTGATTAAAAAAGAGGACAGTTGCTACATCCGCCATACCCATGGGCATACCAGAATGTCCAGAATTTGCGGCCGCAACTGCGTCTAAGGTCAAAACTCTGATTGCTGTTGCATTTTTCCAATGTACTGGGTGTTCTTTTTGTAACTTCTCAATCAGCATCGCTCAAAAACCTCATTGCTATATACGAGGCTCTTTATCAGGATCAAAATGAATATCAAGCTGTCGGTTTAAAAAATGCTTTTATAAAGCAAGTATTTTTTAATTTCTTGTTATAAACTATTGGAAGAAAAAGCTGCTTGATTCGTACATTATGCGGTTGTGAAAAAAAGTTACTAAGAGTTGAAAGAGTTCTGTAAATGGAGCAATTTGAAAAACTGAGAGAGCGATTAAATGATGCCTTGGCAAAAATAGATTCAGCGATGGAAGCTGTTTCGGATAAAAAAGAAGATGCTAATTTATCATCCTCTTTAATGTCAGAGAACTTGGGCTTAAAAAGTCTAATAAAAGCTCTTGAAAGTGAATTAGAAAGTCTAAGAAAAGATAATATGGCGCACATTGATATAAAAAGTTTAAATACTGAGTTAGTGGCGCTTAGGGCTGAGCGAGAAGAAGAAAAAAAAGAACTTCAGACACTTTATAATCAGTTATCATCCGCACTATCTGAAGAAGGGAGAGCAGACTAATGCCTGAGGTTGCAATTAATATTGGTGATAAAAAATTTACTGTTACGTGTCAGCCTGGTGAAGAAAGCTCATTAGAGTTTGCAGCTCGTCTTTTGAACGATGAAGCTTCATATTTGATCAGTGAGATTGGGCAGTTATCAGAACAAAAGTTATTGCTTATGTCAGCATTGATGTTAGCAGACAAAATGGCCACAACTACAGAGAAAATGACGAAATGTGAAAAGGCTTTAGAGGAGGCTCTAAATAAGGTGCAACAACTTGAAAAGGCTGAGCCACAGATCAACACCGATTCCGTTGACAATGAGCTTCTAATTCATCTGGAAAATATTACTGAAAAAGCAGAAGAGTTAGCCGCTAAAGTTTCAAGTTAAGTATTTTTTAAGCATTTGATTCACGTATCTTGTCAGCTGCGTCTTTATCATAATTTATTCCGTTTTCTTCAAACATGGTATCGAGTTCTCCTGATAGTGTCATTTCAGTAATGATATCACACCCACCTACAAACTCACCTTTTACGTATAATTGTGGAATAGTTGGCCAGTCTGAATAGTCTTTTATACCTTGTCTTATATTTTCGTCGGCTAGAACGTTGATGTCTTGAAAGTCAACTTCCATGTAATTCAATACGCCTGCAACTCGGCTAGAAAATCCACATTGAGGCATTGATTTTGTACCTTTCATGTAAAGTACAACATCATGCGATTTTATCGTTTCATCAATTATTGTTTTTGTATCTGACACAATAGAAACCTTTCTTTTTAAATTACTTTAAATTATCCTTCTGGAATTTTAGTAGTCAGCGCTAACGCGTGCAATTCGCCATTAGATCCGTCCATTTTGCCTTTTAGCGCAGAGTAAACAATTCGCTGTTGCTGAACTCTGTTTTTCCCTCGAAAACTCTCGTCTATAACCTCTGCTGCATAGTGATTTCCATCACCCGCTATATCAGTAATTGTTACTGTTGCTTCCGGTAATGCTTCTTTAATAAGAGACTCTATTTCATTAGCTTGCATTACCATTAAATACTCCTTTTCCATAAATGTATGACGGTAATCCTTTGGTAACAATACGTAAATTATAAATAATTATTTTAATTTTGAAATAAATTCTCAAAGGTATCGTTGAAAAAAGCTGAAAGTTGCTCCAAATCTAAAGAAGATCGACCAAAAGCGATGCTGTTACCTCGAAAATTGCCAACAGTTTGAACAGGTATATTATGCTGCCCCGCCTCTACAAATAGACTTTCAGCTTGATCAAAATTGCATGCTAGAAGGTATCGAGCTTGATCTTCATTGAATAAAAATTTGGTGTTTTCCTCATATATTTCAAATCCGATATTTGAGTGATGTGCAAGCTCGAAGGCTGCTAAAGCCAAACCACCATCCGAAAGGTCAATACAAGCATTTATTAAATTTCTATTAGTCAAAATAAATTCGCCGTGTTTTCTTTCCATCTTCAAATTAACTTTTGGAGCATCGCCATCACTTCTGTTGAAAACTTCATGTAGTAATGCTGTCTGTCCCAGATGACCGCTAGTTTCACCAATTAGAATAGCTACATCACCCTCAGCAGCTCGTCCATTTATAGGTTTTTCTGAAGCGTCTATCAGTCCAACAGCACCTATCGTTGGTGTTGGATTTATTGCAACCCCATCTGTCTCATTATACAAACTGACGTTTCCTGAAACTATTGGCATCCCTAATTCTTTAACAGCCAGAGAAATACCTTTAATTGCTTGAACGAATTGCCCCATTATTTCAGGTTTTTCAGGATTTCCAAAGTTCAGGTTATCCGTAGCTGCAAGAGGCTTAGCTCCTACTGAAATTAAGTTACGATATGCCTCTGCGACGGCTTGTTTCCCTCCCTCTAAAGGATTGGCCTTAACATACCGAGGGGTTACGTCACTTGTAAATGCAACTGATTTTTCAGTACCATGAACTCTAATTATTCCTGCGCCAAAACCAGGTCTCTGAATAGTGTCAGCCATAACTTGACTGTCATATTGTTCATAAATCCAATGTTTTGAACAATAGTTTACCGAAGAAATCAAAGCCTTTAGTCCGTCAATAGCATTGATTTCAACGACATCACTCAATTCATCAGGGGTGGGCGTTTCTGTCCAAGGCCTATCATATTCTGGAGAATTTCCAGCCAAAGCCTTTAAGGGCAGATCAGCCTTCACCTCACCATTAAATTTGATCAAAAATCGGTCTTCAGAAATAGTTTCTCCAACAATGGCAAAATCTAAATCCCACTTATCAAAAATTGATTTGGCTAAATGTTCTTTTTGGGGGTCTAAAACCATAAGCATTCGCTCTTGGCTTTCTGATAACATCATCTCGTACGCGCTCATATCAGGTTCCCGAGTGGGAACTTTTTCAAGATCTAAGCTAATTCCCAAATTACCCTTATCACCCATTTCAACAGCTGAACATGTAAGACCTGCCGCTCCCATATCTTGAATTGAAATAACGGCTCCCGTTTGCATGAGCTCAAGGCAAGCTTCCATCAGGCGTTTTTCTGTAAACGGATCACCGACTTGAACGGTTGGTCTTTTTTCTTCGATATTATCGTCAAATTCAGCGCTAGCCATAGTGGCCCCGCCGACTCCATCTCGTCCGGTTTTTGCCCCAAGATACACAACAGGCATGCCCACCCCAGAGGCTGCTGAGTAAAATATTTTGTTTTGATCAACTAGGCCCGCTGCAAAAGCATTTACTAGGCAATTCCCATCATATGAGGCATCAAATCTTGTTTCGCCTCCAACTGTTGGAACTCCAAAGCAATTCCCATATCCGCCGATGCCAGATACGACACCATTCACTAGTTGGCGTGTTTTAGGGTGAGAAACTTTTCCAAAGCTTAATGAGTTCATAACAGCTATGGGCCGAGCTCCCATAGTAAACACATCTCTCAAGATTCCACCTACGCCTGTAGCCGCTCCCTGGTAGGGCTCGATGTAGCTAGGGTGGTTATGGCTTTCCATTTTGAAAACTAATGCTTGGTTGTCCCCTATATCAACAATTCCTGCATTCTCACCAGGACCGCAAATGACCTGAGTACCTTCTGTAGGCAAAGTTCTAAGCCATTTTTTAGAGGATTTATATGAACAGTGTTCATTCCACATGGCGGAAAAAATTCCAAGCTCTGTGAATGTAGGTGTTCTATCAATAATTGACTTTATTAATTCGTATTCTTCTGGTTTTAAACCGTGTATTTCAATAAGTTCTTTGGTTATCCCAGGTTCATTCATATTCTGCTCACTTTCATTGAACATCTCTTAAGCTAAGCATTTATAAAGAGCAATCCAAGGAGTTTTATAATCACCTTAACCCATCAACTGGGCTTTTAAAGCTTTGCGGTGCTCAATGATTTCTGATTGCACAAAATCTCGGAAAGCTTCAATTCTTTTAGAATGACGCAATTCTTCAGGAAAAGCCAAATAAACTGGAACATCGTTTGACTGGACTTCGGCGAGAACTGGCACAACACTATCAAACTCTTGTGTTACATAATCTGGTAAGACACCTATACCTAAGTCGTGAATTACAGCTTGTAAAACCCCAAAATAGTTGTTGACTGTTAGCATAGACGGGATGTCTTGAGTCATCAAACGCTGAACCAATGCCAAACCTGAAGAAACTTGAGCTGATCGGGGATTTTGGCAAATCAAACGGTGATTTTTCATATCTTCTTCATTCAAGGGTGTTCCATGAATTTTGAGATATTCTGGTGAAGCATAAAGGCGCATCTTTACTGTCATTAAACGTTTTCTAATCAGGTCAGCTTGACTTGGCTCTTTCATTCTAATAGCTACATCTGCTTCCCTCATTGGTAAATCCAAAACACGTTCCTCAAGCATTAAATCGATTTTTAATTCTGGATATTTTTCATATAATTTTGGAAGGCGAGGAGCTAGCCAAAGAGTACCAAATCCTGTAGTGGTTGTAACTCTTAATTCTCCAAAGACTTCTTCTTCACTGTCTCGAATACGTGCTGATGCAGCTTCAAGTCTTTTATTCATACTATTTGTGGCATCAAATAACAGCTCACCTTGCTCTGTAAGAATAAGTCCACGAGCATGCCTATGGAAAAGGGTAGTATTAAGGCTTTCCTCTAGAGAACGAACCTGTCGACTAACTGCTGATTGTGATAAACGAAGGGTTTCACCTGCATGGGTCAAGCTTCCTGCATCAGCAACAGCATGAAAAATTCTTAATTTATCCCAATCCATAAGCCGACCCCTACGTATTAATTTATTACATGATTCTGGCTTGTGTTAAATGCCATTATGGACGTAACGTGAAAACTAGAGATTTTTACTGGCACAACACCAAGAAGCGCACTAATTTTAACCTAAGATTAGGGAATTGGATATGGCAAACACGTCTATTAAGTTGGATGATAAATATAATCTTGCTGAATCTAATGTTCTGTTGAATGGAACCCAAGCTTTAGTGAGACTAATGCTCGGTCAGAAATATCGAGATTACAAGTCTGGTTTAAATACTGCTGGATTTGTTACCGGATATCGTGGTTCTCCTTTGGGAGCTGTAGACTTCCAAATGAAGCGAGCAGCAAAAGAGTTAGAAGCTTCAAAAATACAATTTAAAGAAGCATTGAATGAAGATCTGGCCACTACAGCTTTATGGGGTGCTCAACAAGCAGAATTGCGTGGTGAAGGCCTTCACGATGGTGTTTTTGGTCTTTGGTACGGTAAAGGACCAGGTGTTGATAGATCAGGAGATGCCATGCGTCATGCAAATATGGCAGGAACATCTATGCATGGCGGTGTTTTAATGGCAATGGGAGATGACCACTCTGGTGAAAGCTCGACTGTCCTTCACCAGTCTGATTTGGCTTTAATTGACGCAGGTATGCCAATACTGAGCCCTGCTGGGGTGCAAGAGATCCTCGATTATGGGCATTATGGATTTGCCCTCTCACGATTTAGTGGATTATGGGTAGGCCTCAAAACGATGAAAGATACAATTGAAGTTACTTCTGTTGTTGACGGTGACCCTTTCCGCCTGGAATTTAAAGAACCTGACCACAGTTTTGAACGTGGAAGCCTTAATATAAGGTTAATGGATACTCCTGAGGAGCAAGAGAAAAGATTATTTAATGACAAAAAGATTGCTGCTGAAGAATTTGCAAGAGCAAACAGAATTGACAAAATAGGTTTCCCCAAAAATAACTCTAAGATTGGCTTAATCGCGGCAGGCAAAAACTGGCTTGATTTAATTCATGCTTTTTCGCTTTTAGGGATCGATGCGCGTGATGCTGAAGAATTGGGAATAACAAGCTATAAAATTGTTCAGACGTGGCCTATTGATAGGCAAAGCCTATTAGAATGGTCGGATCAATTGGATCTGATAATAGTAGTCGAAGAGAAACGAAAAATAATTGAAACTCAAGTAAAAAATACTCTTTTTTCGGTTGGAAGTAAAACTCGCGTTTATGGAGGCGATAAAAATAATGAAAAATTATTCTCAGATTATGGAGTACTTGATCCTTTAGACATCGCTTCTGCTATAGGGCAAATTTTTCAAGAAGAGGGTTGCAGTAATACTAAACTAACGTCGGGTCTTAAGAAAATTAAAGAAGCACGATCTGCAGATAATGCGCCAGATTTAGCCGAGAGGTTACCATATTTTTGTGCTGGCTGCCCACATAATAGTTCTACAGTCGTCCCTGAAGGTTCTAGAGCTTACGCTGGAATAGGTTGTCACTATATGGCGCAATGGATGGACCGTGAAACCTTGGGTTTTACTCACATGGGGGGTGAAGGTGCAAATTGGATTGGGGAATCCTTATTTTCAAAAAGGAAGCATGTATTTCAAAATATAGGTGATGGGACGTATAATCATTCTGGTATTCAAGCTATCCGCGCTGCAGTTGCTGCAAAAACAGATATAACCTATAAAATCCTCTTTAATGATGCTGTTGCGATGACTGGAGGTCAGGGTAACGACGGTCATTTAAACGCGGTACGTGTTGTCAAAGAACTATTAGCAATTGGAATTAAAGACACCATATTGGTTTATGATGACAAGGAAGACTTATCGCTGAATTCATTTCCGAAAGAGATTGAGAAAGTTGACCGCAGTAAACTAGATTATGCACAAAAAAAATTAACTAAAATCAGTGGTGTAACAGCCATAGTTTATGTGCAAACGTGCGCTGCAGAAAAGAGAAGAAGACGAAAACGTGGGCTATTCCCGGATCCTGACAAACGACTTTTTATTAATACAGACGTATGTGAAGGTTGCGGTGATTGTGGTGTTCAATCAAATTGTGTCGCTGTTACGCCAATTGAAACTGAGCTTGGGCGGAAGCGAGAAATTGATCAATCAACTTGTAATAAGGACTTTAGTTGCTTGAATGGTTTTTGTCCTTCGTTCGTTTCGGTAGAAGGTGCAAAAATTAAAAAAACAAAAAAAACAGAGTTTAACCTACCTTATTTAGAACAACCAAATCTACCTGATATAGATAGAACCCATAACGTTGTTATCACTGGTGTAGGGGGTACAGGTGTTGTCACCATAGGGGCTTTAGTCGCTCAGGCCGCCCAAATAGATGGTTTAGGTGCTGGAATGATGGAAATGGCAGGCTTAGCGCAAAAAGGTGGTGCTGTTTATATTCATTGTCGAATAGCTAAGTCTCCTAACGATATATCGGCTATTCGTGTTACTATGGGTGAATGTGATGCTCTAATAGGAGGTGATCTGGTTGTAAGTTCTGGATCAAAATGCCTTAATCTTACTGCAAACGGGCGCACTAAGGCAGTCGTCAACTCAGACGAAATCGTTACTGGTGAATTTACGCGAGATACAGACTTCAAAATTCCAAACGATCAATTAATTGTTTCAATGGAAGCCAAATTAAAAGGAGGCCTTTCTCTTTTTAATTCTACTAAACTTGCTGCTAAACTTATAGGGGACTCTATTTACTCTAATATTTTAGTTTTGGGAGCAGCCTGGCAAAAGGGTTTATTGCCTTTAAGCCATGCGGCGTTGACCCACGCGATAAAGTTAAATGGTGCAATGGTTGATCAAAATTTACTTGCTTTTGAAATTGGTCGTTGGGCGGCCCTCTTTCCGGAAGAGGTAGAGAAAGTATTAGACAGTTCTGTCGTAAAAATAAAATCTTCACTTAAAGAGCGGATTGAATTTCGATCAAAACATTTAGAAGCTTTTCAAAATAAATCTCTGTCAAAGAAATTTATTGAGATGATTAATTCATTTAAAGATCAGGATATCCAGGAAGCTGTGGCAATAAACTATCATAGAGTTCTAGCCTACAAAGACGAGTATGAAGTAGCTCGTTTACACCTTGGAACTTACAAAAAAGTTTCTGAGAAGTTTGAAAATGTTAAAAAGATAAAGTTTCATCTAGCACCACCCATAATTTCAAAAGAGGGCAAAGATGGCAGAGCTAGAAAGTTAGAATTCGGTTGGTATATGATCTATATTTTCAAATTTATCTCCTTGTTTAAGTGGTTGAGAGGGTCACGATTTGATTTGTTTTCTTATTCTAAAGATAGACGGTTGGATCTGCAGTTAATTAATCAGTACGAACACGACTTACGGCTTATTAAACATCTTGATCTGAAAAAAGATAGGGAGCTGATACTAGAGTTATTAAATATACCCTCATCAATAAAAGGTTTTGGAATTGTAAAGAGAAAAAATTTTAAAACGGCCTCAATTCAACGAAAAAATTTGTTAGAAAAATTAAACACTCCAAAAGGAGAGGTTAATCACGCCGCAGAATAAATTGTTATTATTTAAAAAACTGTTACACAGCCCTTTTAAAAGCAATTGTAAATAAAATTTAATTAAAAAATGAAACATAACAGGCAAACAGCTCGAGACATAAGCTATGCTTATTCCGCACGAACATATAGCGGTAGAGCGATTATAAAAATTTTGGAAAACATAACTGGAAGAATTGGTTTAATTAGAAAGGCTAAAGGATATGAGCACGAAATAGAATTGGGTGAAAGTTTCTGGAATATTATGCTCCAAAGGTTGGTAATCCGGTTAAAATTTCCGTTGGGAACCCACTATCAGATACAGCGATTAAATCTCGATCTGGCAATCCTAGAATTCTGATGTATTTTCTAAGACAAGAGACTTATAAGCTGTCGCGAACTACGTTAGATAATTTTAATTATGGTTACGAGTTTGAAAGTCGATATAAAATTTAGGATATTC
>NZGN01000048.1:0-7637 GCA_002691045.1 Marinovum sp. | reverse complement strand
CTACCTGTTTCAACATCTCAGGCTATAGTTGGGGCAATCATTGGCTGGAATTTCTTTTCTCAAAAACCCACTGATACAACTATTTTACTGAAGATCCTGAGCACTTGGATCTTATGCCCTTTATTGGCAGGCATCATTGCAGTTATAATTGTGCAATTAATAAAATTCATCTCTCGGCGGATGGCTATCCACATGATCACTTTGGATGCCATCAAACGGATAGCTCTGATCGTGGCAGGTGGACTTGGAGCCTACGCCTTAGGAGCAAATAATATAGCGAACGTTGTTGGTGTGTTTATACCTGTACAACCATTTCCAACTATTGAATTTGGAAACTTTAGTTTGAGTTCAGCACAGCAACTTTTGCTGTTAGGTGGTTTATCAATTGGACTGGGCGTATTTACTTATTCCAGAAAAGTTATGGATACTGTAGGATCCCAGCTGGGCAGTCTATCTGCAACAACAGCGCTTATAGCGGTTATATCGCACTCAATAGTTCTATTTATGTTTGCATCGCGCGGGCTTGAAAATTTTTTATTGAACCTTGGTTTACCAACAATACCGTTAGTGCCAGTGTCTAGTTCACAAGCTGTAGTGGGAGCAATTATTGGTATTTCAATTTTAAAAGGAGTGGCCAGCATCAATTGGATGGTTTTAGGTAAAATTTTATTGGGTTGGGTATTGGCACCAGCTGTTGCCTTTATAATCTGCTTTGTTGGATTGTTTTTCCTACAAAATGTTTTTTCTCTCACCGTAATTTAAAAAACTTTTGATTTTTAATGGACTTATAAAAAATTTCATAATGGGTCTATATAATAACTCCATTTTGTTGTGTACCACCTGCTATCAGTAATCTTATTTTAAAAAGTTCTATTACCAATTAATTTGACTTTAGAGTTTCAAATGAGCGATTTAGCAGAATATACCTATCCGAAAGGTCTTTACCTTTTAAAATCATGGCAAGCTGGTAGCACCGAAGCAAAAGCAGAAATCAAATCTGTATTTGACGCTGCAATTGCTGGAGATTTTGATGATAACTTCTCTATTTTAGCTCCAGCCGATGAAGTGCACGCGACGGCTTCAGTCCATATGCTGGCTCTTGCTATTCTACATGATTTATATGGTGTAAATTCAGCCGAATATTATAAAACTGATCCGTACAGATATGTTCGCGCAAACCTCACTGTTGGCAGACTTTTAGGTGTGAAAAAACTTTATATGACCTGGGCGCTCTATGCATTTTCATGTGAAGTTTTAGGACAAAAAATGATGTATCCTGATAAGTTCCCCCCTGGTTCTGACCCTGACGAAGCACTGATAAATAGGGAAAATTGTTTTGATTTGGAAACTCCTGATTTTAGCACAGGTATTCCAAAAATAATTGATGATATATTGCGTGTAACAGAAGAACTAACGGGAATGGACCCCCTACTTCAAATATCAGCGCCTTACAGCCTCGCCGCCGATATTTATGGTCAAGAACCATTATTAGCAGATGTTGTAAATGACCCAGAACATGTAAATGCTTTGCTTGATCATTTAGCGGACAAAGTCATAGTTCCTTGGATTGAGCATCATCTATCAGTTTTCCCTAATGGATGGGTAGAGTTGTCTGATGCATCAGGTTCTCCGTTTTTCATCGGTCCAGAAAATTGCAAAACAATGTCTATTAGATCAATCCAACGCATGGATGATGGAAATCTTTGGAATGGACGGGTGTTTGATTGCAACTATAGGGGCGACTACGTTGCAAATGTACAGAGCAACAACAGGCGCTCTCGCAGAAACTCCAAAAATACTGGATCATCTAGCAAAGTCGACTTAAACGAACTGACCGATATTAAATTTAGTGTCTGTCAGAAATTTATGATGCGTCTGGAAGCAGATAAAGTGGATGTTTCTTTCTATCGTGATCAATCTCTTCAGCGAAACATACCTTTAACGACAGGTATTGGCTCAGGCGAAGTTGATAGAAACAGCATAGAGGACATTGAATTAGCCAGAATTCAACTAGGAACTGCGGCAAGCAACTACGTGAAAGCAATTAAAGAAGTTTGTGAAAAAATAGATTTACCAGCTAATAACTTTGTAAATGAGCCATGGCCAAGCCATCTATATTTTGAGGACCTAAATGGCGAGTCAGAATTCGGTCTCGTAGAACTTATTCTGAAACAAGTATACGACTGTCCCAAGCTAGTAGGACAAACCGGCTGAAAGAAAATTCTTTCCCAAACCATCATCTGTGAATTACAATAAAAGACAAATTCGTCAAAACTTACTATGCGTTAAATTAATTAATTGTTTGGGTTTTCATTCAATGGGAAAGAAATTTTCAAAAGTAACAACAAGCCATTGGGGCGCGTTTAATGTTTTTGTGGAAAACGACAAAATAATTAAAACATTACCTTTCGATGCCGACCCCGCACCTCCTCAGATTTCAGAGCTTGTGCCAAAAGCCGTCCATCATTCAAAGCGGATTGATCAACCCTATGTAAGAAAGGGTTGGATTGATAAAAATTCTGATAAATTGAGAGGAGATGATGAATACATCCCCCTTCCCTGGGAAGACGCACTTGACCTTGCAGCTAAAGAAATAACTCGGGTCAAAAGAGATTTTGGAAATGGCGCTATATTCGGTGGATCCTACGGTTGGGCAAGTGCCGGCCGTTTTCATCATTCACAGAGCCAACTACACCGTTTTTTGAATTCACTAGGTGGTTATGTTAGCTCATATGCCAGCTATAGCACCGGTGCAGCCCAAGCAATTATACCGCATGTGCTTGGATTAAACTTTCATAAAATTACATGGGGTGAAATAAATAGCTGGTCGTCAATCGCCAAGCATACCGATAATTTGATAATACTTGGGGGTATCAACCCTAAAAATTCACAAGTCAGTATGGGGGGATCTACAGAGCACGATGTTGCCGAGCATTTCAAAAATTTCAAACGTCTTCAAAAAAATATGGTCTCGATTAGCCCACAACAAGATGATAGCCCCGAGGAAACCAATTGGCTTCCAATAATTCCCGGTACAGATATGGCTTTGATGTTGGCTATTGCCTACGTTTTAGAAACTGAAAATCTGGCAGATCAATTGTTTTTGGATACTCATTCTGCAGGTTACGATGTATTCAAAAAATATTTCTTAGGGACAGACGGCCATTCGGCAAAGACACCAGAGTGGGCTTCTCTCGAAACAGGCATAGATGCATCTCAAATAAGAGATCTTGCCAGAAATATGGCATCCGGCAGAACTTTAATTTGTGTTTCATGGTCCTTGCAAAGAGCCCGTTATGGAGAGCATCCCTTCTGGATGGCCTGTGTCTTGGCGGCCATGTTAGGTCAAGTCGGTTTACCGGGAGGAGGTGTTGGCTTTGGCTATGGGGCGATTGGTAATGTTGGGAAAACAGCTAGGAGAATGCAGGGCCCTCTTTTTGAACAAGGCCAAAATCCAATCTCTGATTTCATACCTGTCTCGCGCATTGCAGACATGCTTTTAAATCCCGGAGGAGCATACAATTTCAATGGCGAACAGCGTATTTACCCAGATATAAAACTTGTCTACTGGTGTGGCGGAAACCCTTTCCATCACCATCAGGATCTCAACCGTCTTATCTCTGCATGGCAACATCCTGAAACTGTTATTGTCCATGAACCATGGTGGACCGCAACAGCTCAGCGAGCAGACATCGTTTTTCCGGCCACCACTCAATTTGAACGATCAGATTTAGGTTGGGCGAAGGGCGATCCTTATTTATTTTTTATGCCACAGATGATCCAACCTGTAGGTCTATCCAGAAACGATTATGATATTTTTGCAGATCTTTCGAAAAAACTAAATTGCGAGGAAAAATTTACCCAAAATAAATCATCAGATGAGTGGATAAGAGATATTTATAATAAATTCTACATCGAAGCCAATTCCAATGGAATAAAAGTACCGGACTTCGAGACGCTCAAGGAAAAAAATTTCGAAAGGATGCCCATTGATTCATATGATGAGGATTATGTACCTTTTAAAAATTTCCGCGATGATCCAGTAAAGCATTCACTCGGGACACCATCGGGGAAAATCGAGATATATTCAGAAAAAATTGCTAGTTTTAATTATGAGGAAATTCCTGGCCACCCCATATACAATAAACCACTTTTAGACCCAAAATTTCCACTACGTTTACTATCGCCACAGCCCCACGATAAGTTGCATAGTCAATTGCAAGCCGCTGCTGAGGACCTTCAAAAACATGCTGTTTTAGTTATGAACTCTCAAGATGCAAAGGAAAGAGGTGTATCTCAAGGTAATTTAGTAAAAGTTTGGAATTCTAGGGGCGCTTGCCTCGCTTCTTTACAGATCGAAAAAACCATTATTCCCGGTGTAGTGTCTTTGGCAACTGGTGCTTGGTTTTCACCGTCAAAAGACGGTCTGGATATTTCCGGTAACCCTAATGTTTTGACAGCAGATTTAGGCACTTCAAATTTGGGGCAAGGATCAGCAGCCCACAATATCGAAGTCCAAGTTGAAAAGTATAACGAAAACTAACGTTTTAAAGTTGATGCAAAATTTGCCAACTTTCTTATTAACTCTCTGAAACTCTCTCTTTCAGTGTCAGAGAGGACACTGAAAATTTCAGCTTCACGATCGACTAAATATGCTGAAATGTTTTGGTGCATAATCTTACCTTCGCGAGTGATCTGAAGTTTAGCCCGTCTTGCATCATCAGGATCAGGAACCCTCTTCAAAAACCCCAAATCCAACATTCTATGGACTGCTCTGGAAATTGAATTTCTTGGTCTTCTGGTAATTCGTGCGACATCCTGTGCAGTCAGCTCAGAATAATGCGCCAAGCATAGTAATAAATGATACTCTGCTCTGACTAACCCAAAATCTTTTCTGACATCCTCATAAGTTGGAAAGACGATTGCATTAGCAAGATAAGAAACTTTATAGGCATCTGGAAATTCAACAGCCTCAAAAATATTTGAGTAGTCAAGAGACTCACTTTTTCTGGCCATTTTTACAATCTACCACCTTTAAAATCGCTTTGAATTTATCACTTGTCAGTGCTTAAACAAACAATTAATTATTGTTCCATATAGAACAAATTTATGAGTTACAATGCGGGAAACCAAACTTACTCTACCTGAATTAACTGAAAAAAAAGCCAGGGGTGAAAGACTAGCTATGGTAGCTGTGGGCGAAGCGATGTCAGCTGCTTGGGCGGAGCGAGCTGGCGTTGACATTATTGGTGTCGGAGACAGCTTAGGTATGACACTACACGGCCATCAAAATACGTTGCAAATCACTGTCGACCAAATGATTATGCATATCCTAGCAGTGCGTAATGGTGCACCAAATACAATGACTATCGCCTCGATGCCTTATGGCTCTTACGCGACTGAAAAAAAAGCCGTAGAGAATGCTATAAAAATGATGAAAGAAAGTGGTGTGGACGCACTTAAACTGCAGCTTGGCAAGGAAGGATCTAATATCATAAAAGCCGTTGCTGATGCAGGAGTTCCTATAATGAGCCATGTTGGGCTTCTTCCCCACAAAGTACATCTCCTTGGAGGTTTTAAAATGCAAGGTCGAACAGCTGAAGCAGCTATTGAAATTGTTGAGAATGCTCAGGCAATTGAGAACGCAGGCGCCATCGGTTTAGAAATAGAAGCGATGCCATATGAAGTTGGTAAAGCTGTAGATGATGCCGTGTCTATTTTCACTTTTTCAATAGGTGCAGGGTCAGCCGGAACATGCCAATTGTTAAATGGTTATGATTTGCTGGGAGCTTTTGATACTTTTAAACCCAAATTTGCAAAGCGTTATGCTAATTTGAGCGAAGTGGCCACCAAAGCGTTCTCCGATTATATCAAAGAAGTTCAAACTGGTAAATTTCCAGATGCGGATCACAGCTACAAGATGAAAGAAGAAGAAATAAAAAAACTGAAACAAGAATTGTCCAAGAGGAACTTGAAATGAACATGCAAGGAAAAAACCCTACCGGTCAACGTATCCCTAATGGAATGCTAGTGGACAACTACCCCCGAAATATGTGGTGGGTTGCTGCATATAGTGATGAAGTAACTAACAAGCCAATATCCCGTTGGCTGCTTGAAACGCCGG
This sequence comes from Marinovum sp., assembly GCA_002691045.1. Lineage (GTDB taxonomy): Bacteria > Pseudomonadota > Alphaproteobacteria > Rhodobacterales > Rhodobacteraceae > Salinivivens. The sequence continues at coordinate 1,513 of NZGN01000048.1, read as the reverse complement.
TCGTACTTTATCGCTTGGAAGATGGTACACCCGCAGCCTTATATGACCGCTGCCCTCACCGATGGGCCCCTCTTTCTGAAGGACATGTATGCGGTTCAAAAATTATATGCCCTTATCATGGTATGGAATTTGATACGTCTGGAAACTGTACCAAAGCACCCACCCAAACAATGATGCCTAAAACAGCGCAAATACCTGCATATCCTGTGAGAGAAGCAGGCGCCTTTGTATGGATATGGATGGGTGATCCAGACGCCATAGATCAAGAGCCACCGGATGTTGGTTATCAAACCGATAAAAACTGGAGCTTTATTACTGGCTACATGGAGGTAGCCGCTAATTGGATTTTAATCCGAGAAAATGTCATGGATCTCACTCACATTGCTTTTTTGCATAAAAATACTTTCAAGCAAGATGATTGGATTACGGCTCCAGAGACTTATTGGGAAGGCGAGTCAATTTGTTACGAACAAGAATTTGACTTAGCGCCTCTTTCTCCTTTGTTTTGCGCAGGCATGGGATTACCTGAAGACAAACCCATCAAGCGTGTTCAAAAAGGAACAATGCCTTCACTAGCTATCTCATTTTCTGATTGGAACGTTCATGACCCAAACCCAGACGAAGGTCGTCGATCAGATTTCATAATGAGAGGGTGTCATATCGTAACCCCATCCACTAGAGGCAAAACCCATTATTTTTGGGGCGCCGCTTTCGATGTCCCGGAAATAACTCAAGACGTTGCTGAAAAGACCAAAGCGAGTGTGGTGGCGGCATTTAATGAGGATAAAGATCTCCTTCAAAAACTTCAGAAAAATGTTGATAATGATCCATGTGGACTGGATTATTTAGAAGTAACGCTAGGGGCGGACGGCGCTGGAGTAAAAGTTCGTCAGTTACTCAATAGTAAACTCGCGGCTGAAGGTCGCTCTTTAGGTTAATTACCCAAAGTTCTAATTGGCATAATTTGAAAGGACGCTGACATGACAAACCGCATTATTCGCCCTCGCCGTAGTTTTATTTTCACACCAGGCTTGCGACCAGACATGTTTCCTAAAGCTTTGGCAAGTGGGACAGACATTGTCTGCGTGGAATTAGAAGATGGGATCGCTCCGAAAGATAAAGCAGAGGCCAGAAAAAATGCCCTGGCTCTATTTGAACAGCCACAAGCAGATGACGGCATTGAAAGAATGGTGAGAATTAATTCTATGCGAGAGCGTTTTGGTATTGAAGATGTAAATGCTATCCTTGCAACAAAAACACCACCTCCTGCTTTGATGATGCCAAAAGTACGAACTCCCGATGAGGTAGTCATACTGGATCAATTGCTCACTGAAGCTGGGCACAGTTCACGACTTCACGTCATTATCGAAACTAATGAGGGACTTGAGGCTGCTTATGCTATAGCAAAGTGCTCAGACAGAATAGACGCTCTGTTTTTTGGAGGTGTTGATATGGCTGGGGGACTACGTTGTCCAAACACATTTGAGACATTATTTTACGCCCGTTCACGAGT
>NZGN01000047.1:0-9907 GCA_002691045.1 Marinovum sp. | reverse complement strand
TTGAAAACTTTAAACAAATAATAATAGAAGAAATTTTTATAAGTCGATTTTTGAAAATATTTTTTAACTGCATTATGCTTTGATAATGTTGGATAGTTTTTTGTTGAAGCTAATAGGATTTGATAATGAGGGTCAGTTTAGTTTTTTTGAGTTTTCTTTTCTACTTTTGCGCAAATATATCTGCTGCAATAGAAGAGCCTTCGTATAAGGTTATTTTTGCCAATGAAGTTTATCAAGTTAGAGAATATGAAGATCGCATTGCAGTTCAAACAATTCAAAATAATGGGCAAAATGGAGCTTTCAGGAAGTTGTTCAAATATATTTCTGGTTCTAACACTTCCTCAAAAAAAATAGATATGACTGCGCCCGTCACTCAATCTGTGGAAATAGATATGACCGTGCCGGTCATGCAAAAATTTCAGGATGGTGAAACGGTCATGCAGTTTTTTTTGCCGAGTAAATTTAAGTTAGAACAGGCGCCGCAACCACTAAGTGAGGATCTATCGATAGTTGTTGTAAAGGGTGGCAAATATGCCGTTATTAAATACACTGGTCGATCAACTTTTAGAAACTTTGAAAAGCACTCTGAAATACTTATAGGAGCTTTGTCTTTGGATAAACTTAAGACTGTCGGCCCACCAATAAAGGCTACTTTTGATGGGCCGCTTACCCCATTTTTTTTAAGAAGAAATGAGGTAATGATACGTGTTGAATAATAATTTTAAATTATCAAACGTAATTTAATCGGCAAATAAATTTGCAAACTTTTCTAGATCAGCTGATTTGTACTAACATTCTTGATGATTTCAGTGTAGCTGCCTCGTGCGCTGCATTGACAAGCCCAATAAAGCGTTCGTCACTTACCATTTTATCTACTGACTGGCCCCAATGCGCCATAGAGTCGAATTGATAGACAACCCTTAGCATTTCATGATCATCTTTCATTATTGGAACACCTACTCCAACATCTACTCCAATGGTCTCCATAAGTTTTTGAAGCTCAGGTGCAAGCTCCATTGCTTTTTGGACGGCTGAACGCGATGCGTGATAGTCTCTATGTACTCGCACTGGTTTATTACCTTTAGGAGCGCCGCCGAATATCATTCGTCCTATCCAAGGCCCAACAACTTCCCCTACCGGATCGGCAGCGCGTAATTGCATGATCTGTTGAAATTCTTCATCTTCCCCAAAAGCTTGAAAAGCTGTTGCTCCGGCTTCAACGGTTTCATACCAGTTTTGCAAATCAAATCTCCCAGCTCCATCGCCCGCAACAACTTTAAACAAACCGGATTTTGCACCCAGACGCATCATTACCCCTGATAATCTTAACATCCTTTCCTGCAATACAGCTTCTTTTCCACTTGCAGGTGTTACCTCTCTTATTGCTACATATGACATAATATTCTCCCTTTTCTGTATCAAAAGGCTATCGTAAGCTGGTTATTGTGGGAGTCTTTTTGCTCAATTTATATTAAAAAAATTTAAAATGATGAATTATTGAGCAATATATTCAGTTCTATTGTTTAAAATTGAAAGTTTTGTGTTCAAAGTTTAATTTTAGTGAATTAAAGGTTGAAAAAATTGCATGGGGTATTGATGAGATTACAGCGACGAGATTGGGTGCCAGAGGCCTGTGAAACATTAGTACAGGACTTAGCAAATAAGTTTTCATCTTCGTCATCTGGCTTATTAATGGACCGGCTGACCTTTTTGGCGAGTTTAAATAAAAAAATCCATGAGAAAGATTCATTTAACCTTAATCCTGCTACCAATGTAATGAACCCTAAAGCAGAGGCTTTTTTGTCTTGTGGTATAGGATCTCGTCCATCTCTTGGTTATCCGGGTGATAAGTATGAAATGGGCCTAGAGGCAATAGAAGAGATAGAAGTTTTGGCCTCAACGCTAGTAGCAGAAATATTTCGTGCCAAGTTTGCTGAAATCAGAGTGCCGTCCGGTGCAATGGCAAATCTTTTTTCATTTATGTCTATTTGTGAGCCTGGAGATACTATTATTGTACCACCTGCATCTATTGGAGGGCATGTTACGCACCATAAACCTGGTTGTGCTGGTTTATTTGGATTAAATATAATCGAAGCTCCCGTCGACAAAGACTATTACACTGTGGATTTGGATCAGCTTCGTGAACTTACTATAAAAGAAAAGCCAAAACTTATAACACTAGGTGGTAGCCTTAATCTATTTGAGCATCCTGTCGCGGAAGTTAGCTCGATAGCAAAAGAAATAGGGGCCAAGCTTCTATTTGATGCCGCTCACCAATGTGGACTTATCGCGGGAAAGATTTGGGACAATCCGTTAGATCATGGTGCCGATGTTGTCACAATGAGTACCTACAAAAGCTTAGGCGGACCTCCAGGTGGAGTTATTGTTACAAATGATCCCGAGATTGCAAAAAAAATTGACGGTATAGTTTTTCCCGGAATGACAGCAAATTTTGATGCAGCCAAATCAGCAGCTTTGGCTGTAACAATGTTAGATTGGCGAGATTATGGCAAAGATTATGTTTCGGAAATGGTCCTAATGGCAAAAACACTTGCATCATGTTTAGAAGATTATGATGTTCCAGTTTTTTTTGGTGCTTTAGGTCACACGCAATCACATCAATTTGCAGTTCTCGCTAATGAATATCGAGGAGGTCAAGAAGCATCCAAATTGTTGAGAAAATCTGGGTTCTTGGCCTGTGGAATTGGATTGCCTGTTCAAGGTATCGAAGGCGCTATGAATGGTATAAGATTTGGTACTCCTGAACTAGTAAGATGGGGAATGACAGCAAAACATTCAAATAAATTAGCAGATTTAATTGCAAAAGCTTTAAAAGGTCGAAATGTATCTGATCAGGTGTCAGAATGGCGTAGGACTTTTAATAAGATCCATTTTGTTAATTAAGCTGGAAAGCGACTACGAAACTATAAATCCTACTTTGTATCCATATCAAATTTGCAAATTAAAGAAAAATAAATGTCCATAAAAAAAATAACATCTAGTGGAAAATGGCAATTCTGGATAGACCGTGGAGGTACATTTACGGATATAGTTGCAAGAGCCCCTGACGGATCCCTAAAAAACTCAAAATATCTTTCCGAAAACCCAGAGCAATATAAAGACGCTGCCATTCAAGGAATTCGTGATTTTTTAGGAATTGGAAAGAATGAGAAAATTCGCGATTTGGATGTTGATTGCGTAAAAATGGGTACGACAGTGGCAACAAACGCCTTACTTGAAAGAAAAGGAGATCGGACACTTCTTTTGATTACGGAAGGCTTTCGAGATTTACTGCGTATTGGATATCAGGCAAGACCAAAACTTTTTGAATTTAATATAAAATTGCCCACGCCAATTTATGAACTGGTGGCCGAAGTCAAAGAAAGATTAGATGCCGGTGGTAAAGTAATCGAGGCCTTGGATGAGCCGGCAGTTTATCAGGCATTGAGATCAGCTCGTGCTGAAGGCATTAAAAGTGTGGCAATCGCTCTAATGCACAGCTACTTGAATCCCATACATGAAAGGCGTGTCGCACAAATCGCTGCTTCTGAAGGTTTTGAACAAATTTCAGTTAGTCACGAAATTTCACCTCTTATGAAATTAGTGGGCAGAGCGGATACAACCGTCATCGATGCTTATTTATCACCAATTCTGAAGCGGTATGTTTCTCAAATATCCTCTGAATTTGACCAAGATCATCAGGCGAAATTATTGTTTATGCAGTCAAACGGTGGCCTAACGGATGCCAATATGTTTAGAGGAAAAGACGCAATTTTGTCGGGTCCTGCGGGAGGCGTTGTGGGTATGGTCAAAACAGCGAAAATTGCTGGTTTTGATAAATTAATTGGCTTTGATATGGGCGGTACCTCCACTGATGTTTGTCATTATAATGGGCAGTTTGAGCGAAGTTTTGAGACTGAAGTTGCAGGGGCCCGTGTGCGGGCCCCGATGATGGATATCCACACTGTTGCTGCTGGGGGAGGATCAATTTTATTTTTCCAAGATGGTCGGCTTCAGGTTGGCCCCGAAAGCGCTGGAGCAAATCCTGGTCCAGCCTGCTACAGACGTGGAGGACCATTAACCGTGACTGATTGTAATGTCATGCTTGGCAAACTTCAGCCACTTCATTTTCCACGTGTTTTTGGACCTAACGCCGATCAACCTATTGATGTTGAAGCTGTGGAAAAAAGCTTCCAAGAGTTCGCAGAAGAAATATCAATTAAAACAGGGAATAAACCTTTGTCCGGTGTAGAGTTGGCAGAAGGTTTTTTGCGAATTGCTGTAGCAAACATGGCAAACGCAATCAAAAAAATCTCTGTTCAAAGAGGATATGATGTTACAAAGTATGCTCTTCAGTGCTTTGGTGGCGCAGGGGGGCAACACGCATGTCTCGTAGCGGATGCTTTGGGAATTGAGACAATTTTTATTCACCCCTTTGCAGGTGTCCTTTCTGCATACGGTATGGGTCTTGCTGAAATCCGTTGTATGAAAGAGAGTCAATTCGAACGACCTCTGTCTGCTTATAAAGAAGCGAAAGTAATGCTGTCAGATTTATCTGATAAAGCCACCAGGCAAGTGGTATCTCAGGGCGTTGGGTATGATGATATAACTGTGGAGTGTAGAGCACACTTACGTTTAAGTGGCTCGCATCAAGCACTCACTGTTAGTTTCGGAAATCTAAAAGAATTAAAACAGCGTTTTGATAAAGCTCATCGAGCAAGGTATGGATTTTCCAGCGAGGGAAGAAAGCTTATTTTTGAGGCTTTAAGCGTCGAAGCAATAGGTGGCTCCTCTGTTGTTAATGAAGCTGTAATGAAAGAGGTGAGGCAAACTTCCGAAGCGGTCGATAAATTAAAAATAGTTAGTAATGGAAAGCTCGTTGAAGCTCCGCTGTTTGAAAGGCAGTCCATTAAACCAGGTCAACAGGTTCATGGGCCAGCCATTATAAAAGAACCCACAGGTACAAACGTTATAGAGCCCGATTGGTGTGCGAAACTAAATAAATTTGGTCACCTTATATTAGAAAGAAATATTCCTATAAAAAGAAGAGAGGCCGTTGGAACAAAAGCAGATCCAATTATGCTTGAGGTTTTCAATAGTTTATTTATGTCCATTGCTGAGCAAATGGGAGCTACTCTTGCCAACACGGCTTATTCAGTCAACATCAAGGAGCGACTTGATTTTTCATGTGCTCTTTTTGATCCCGAAGGCGGCTTAGTAGCCAACGCTCCTCACGTACCAGTACATTTAGGAAGTATGTCGGGGTCGGTTAAATCAATTATTCGACAAAATCCAAATATGAAAAAAGGCGATGTTTTTGTTTTAAACGCACCTTTTAATGGCGGCACACACTTACCTGATGTTACCGTAATCACGCCAGTTTTTGATAATGGTGGGGCATTACTTTTTTTTGTTGCATCACGGGGACATCATGCTGACATTGGTGGAAAAACGCCTGGATCAGCACCCCCGGACAGCCAAATTATTGAAGAGGAAGGAGTTGTAATTGATAACTTCAAATTGGTTGAAGATGGTAATTTAAGAGAAAAAGAAGTTCGAGAACTTCTTAGCTCTGGGAAATACCCTTGCAGAAACATTGAAGAAAATTTAGCTGATTTGGCTGCTCAAATTGCCGCCAATGAAACTGGCGTTCGCGAAGTTCTAAAAATGATAAAGCAATTTGGTATTAAAGTTGTGCATTCCTACATGCGTTACGTGCAAGACAACGCAGAAGAATGTGTTAGGCAAGTTTTAACCAAAATTAAAGGTGGCAAAAGTAAATATGAATTGGATAATGGGAAATTCATATGCGTTGAGGTAAGAGTAGATAGAAAAAAAAGAACTGCAGAAATAGATTTTACAGGGACTGCTCAAAAGGATCCTTATAATTATAATGCACCATTGGCTGTCTGCCATGCAGTCGTTTTATATGTTTTCCGCAGTCTTATTGGTGCCAAAATTCCACTCAATGAAGGATGCTTCCGTCCATTAGAGATAATAGCTCCCAAGGGCAGTATGATTCATGCTGAATATCCATCTGCTGTAATTGCTGGGAATACGGAGGTGAGCCAATTGATGTGCAATGCTCTGCTGCAAGCCTTGGGTATTATGGCTGGCAGTCAGGGAACCATGAATAATTTTGTTTGGGGAAATAAGAATTTACAAAATTATGAAACAATCTGCGGGGGAAGTGGGGCTGGATTGAACTTTAATGGATGTTCTGGAGTACAAACTCACATGACAAACACAAGGAGTACGGATCCGGAAATTTTAGAATTTCGTTTTCCAGTCAGAATAGAAGAAATGTCTATTAGGGTTGGATCTGGTGGAAGAGGAAAATTTATTGGTGGAGACGGAATAACCAGGCGTTTGCGGTTCTTGGAACAAATGACAGTTACAACTTTGTGTTCCCACCGTCGAGTACCGCCTAGGGGATTGAATGGCGGGCTAAATGGAGAAGTGGGAAGGGAGTGGATTGAACGTAAAAATGGAAGTATTGATAAGCATCATGGTAATGACATAAACGAATTGAACCCTGGTGATGTTTTCGTAATGCAAACGCCTTCAGGAGGCGGGTACGGTACTAAAAATTGAGATATAGTCCCTGGGAAGAGACTGGTGTTTAAGAAATTACCACATGATCGATAGATTTTGGGTGTTCTGTGATAGCTTCCCACCCATTTTCAGTGATAATAAAACTATCTCCGACTTGAGCTCTGAATGTTTCGCTAGAAACTGAACCATCTACAGCAAAAACCATTCCTGGTTTAAGAATTGTTTTGTCTCCAGTAACCAGTTGAGGATTTTCCAAAAAACTAAAACCTGTAGCGCGACCACAGCGAAATGGATAGTCAAATCCAGCATCTTGTATTACCTCAGCGTAGGCTGCGTGGACACTCTCGGCCGTGACCCCAGGCCCAAGCACATTTAAAGCTGCCGTTTGACTTGCAACAGCGACTTCATAGATTTGAAGTTGATTTTTATCTAAGATTGATTCAATCCAAAAAGTTCTATCAAACCCAAGCTTAAATTTGTGAAAATTTGTCATGCCACAGAAACAAAGAAAAACGGGTTCACCAGACCGCATTACTCTCGTGCTTGCTCTATGGTGTGTCTTGGTAATGGTGTCACCAGATGCCATTATCTGCAAAAAATGGGTGTTTGGAGACATGAATTTGTCTTGATAATCATTTTTCAATATTTCAGCTGCCTTTTTAGTGCCAGCATTTGATGTCTCTATGGCAACTTCATATTCTGCTACTCCATTACATATCGCTTCTCGACCTGCTAACATCATGGCATTTGCGACCTTTCCAGCATCGCGGGCAATCTTAAGTTCTTCATCAGATTTAACCATTCGCATGGTGCTGAGGATTGGGGTAACGTTTGTAACTTGGTCGAAAGGCACTTCTTGGTCTATATATCTTTTAACAATTGGTGGCATCTGATCCGGTTCAATTGCTATGCGACCAGATTTTTGTAAAATTTGAGGTAGTTCCTCTCTCCACTCTTCTCCCATCCCATCATTCCACGCTGATATTCGGTCAACGCAAGCGGCTTCCTGAGCGGTGTTAAGATCAATCGTTGGCGTTATAAGAAGAATTTCTCGATCGACTGAAATTATTAATAAGGTTGGCCTGCCAAAATCCATGTGAAGGTAGTCATAATAGCCACAGAGATAGTAGACATTATCCTCATCGGTAATAATTGCAGTTTCTATATTGTTGTCTCTCAATTTTTCTTTGAGCTCGGCAAGTCGTATTTTGAACACCGTCAGATCCATTAGTATTTCTGTGCGGAGAGGCAGTTTTCCGCGAGACTAGCCCAAAAATTTGCACCTAACGATAAAAGAGCATCGTTAAAGTCATAATCGCTTGAATGAAGAGGCTTACTATGTGAGCCTTCTGTTCCATTTCCTAAAAGAAAAAAACATCCAGGAACTATATTAGAGAAATGGGCGAAGTCTTCTGAAAAACTCATAGGTTCACAATTTGTAACCCCATATCCTTGGTCTCTGGCTGTTTTAAAAACTGTTTCCGTTGGTTTTATATGGTTAATTGTTTCAATAAACTCGGTTTCGAAAGTTACCTCAATATCAATATCGTGAGCAGAAGCTAGGCCTCTAGAAATTTGGTTCAAATATGTTTCTATTTTTAGCCTATCATCAGGATGCCTTGTTCTCACATCACCCTTTAAAATCGTTTCACCCGGTAATACATTTCGTCTTCCGTTGGTGATAAATTCGGTCACTGAGATGACAGCACCAGATCCAGAGGCCATTTTTCGAGAAATAATAGTTTGAATGGCCTGGATAAGTTCAGCTCCAATAGATATTGTTTCTCTTCCTAGTTGGGGCATTGAGGAATGTCCCCCCATCCCTTTAATTGTTATTTCAAAGAGGCTCTCGGAGGAGCATATAAGTCCAGACCTTGTTAACAGCTCTCCAGTTGCAACCCCTGGAAGATTATGTATGCCGTAAATTTCTTGAATTGGAAAATTTTCTAACAAACCATCATCTAACATCGCTTTTGCGCCAAGCCCATTTTCTTCATTGGGCTGAAATATAAAAACTAGTGTTCCATTGAAACTGGCTCTTGTCGCAAGCTTATGGGCAGCGCCCAATAGCATTGTCATATGGCCATCATGCCCACATGCATGCATTACCCCTACATTTTGAGAAGTGTAATTGTGATTATTCATTTCGCGGATAGGCAAAGCATCCATATCTGCCCTCAGGCCTATTACTTTATCCCCATTCCCAGTACTTAGGACGCCTACTATTCCAGCTCCGCCATAAACATCCAACCCCAGTCCTTTTAAATAGCTAACTATTTTGTCTTTGGTTACTTTTTCTTGGAAGCCCAGCTCAGGAAATCTGTGAAAATCGCGCCGAATTTCTACGAGGTTTTCTTGATTTAAATCCATAAAAGCTACAGTGCCGCCAGTTTTAAAATTTACTTTATTATTATGCAGGCTCCACAGGGCGAATAATAATGCCCTGTAGAATTTGTTATTTTAACCGGTTTCTCCCCAAAGCCCGTGAAATTCATAGGCAATTGCTTTTTTGTCGCCGACTACCCATGCGTCATGCCCTGGTTCGATCGAATAGGCATCCCCGGCAGTATAGGTGATTTCTGACCCATCGTCATGCCGACATGTTATTGTACCCTCTACTATTACGCCTAGATGTTTGGCTTGGCAGCTTTCAGTGCCTACGAGTGGTTTTATATCTTTGGACCATACCCAACCTGGTTGGGCGGCAATTTTCATAACTCTATTTCCGCCTACGTTTACAATCTCTACTTTCGCATTGTTTGGTTCCATAACTTCGGCGGCTTCAGTGGCAAAAGTTTTCTTTTCTACTGATGACATTTTTTCACTCCCTCATTATACAAAAACAGTGTAACATAAAAAGTCTAGCAATCCCAAAAGTTTTACACGTTTTTAAATATCAGCCATAATTTAAGTACGAGTATTAAAAAATGAAACTGAAGCTGCATCATATCAATTTGTGTACGTCCAATGTAGAGGATATGGACAAATTCTATCGTGACGTTCTTTGCTTAAGTGATGATGACCCTGATAATTTACCACCTATCAATAAAAATCGTGGATTAGTCGGTGATATGTCTTTTGTAACAGATGGTGATGTTCAGATGCATTTAACAAAAAAAGATGTACTGAATTCTTTTCGCTCAGGCCAGACGGTCAATCCATTAGAACGTGGACATATAGCTTACAGGACTGATGATCTCGAAGCATTTAAATTACATCTGGATAAATTAAATGTTCCATATTCGGATTGGGGAAGTGATGCTGTAAAGGGTTGGCACCAAGTATTTTTTTATGATCCTGAGGGGAATGTAATAGAAGTCCATCAGTTAGAAAAATAATAATTTATTTTTTA
>NZGN01000046.1:0-7516 GCA_002691045.1 Marinovum sp. | reverse complement strand
TTTCGCCAATTAATGCTAGGCGTTGCGAATAAATTCTATCTGCAACTTGAGATATAATTGGCCATAAACTTCTTTTACTCGCAAGTTTCAATGGCCCAAGTATATTGCAAGATCTTTGGGTCATCTCTTCCTCAAACTTGTTATTTTTCATTTCCATGAGCTTGGCGGCTTTGTCACTCTTATCCATCCAAACAACAGCTGATGATGGCTTTCCATCATGATCTTGCAGGGGAACGAGGGTGAAAGGGCCCCCAGAAAGATGTATCTCAGTTGAAATATTTTTATGCGGAATTGAATGTGTAACTGCAAAAGCCAGAGCTTTCTGGCCAAAATTATAGGTTTTTACAGAAATACCAGTCTTTTTTCGAAGAACCGAATTTCGGCCATCAGCTGCAATTACGAGTTTCGCTTTAACAGTCTTTCCTGAAGATAATTTAACATAAGCGGCGTCGTCGCGACTTATAAAATCAACTGCGCGTGTGCCCTTAATTAGTTTACAGTTGCTCTGACCTTCTATGAGATCCTGCAAAGTTGATCGCATTACTGAATTTTTTACGTTCCAACCAAATGGTAAATCAGAAATTTCGGAGGAATTGAAATTTTTTTCACTTTTGATTTCACCAGTATCCCCCATTCCTGAGGCATCTATTATTTTCATTACTTCTAATGGCATAGCACTATCAATTACACGGTCCCAAACACCAATTAATTCCAGAAATGATTTTGAGGGCTGAAGATATGCCGTAGTCCTGTAGTCGAATTTAGAGCTTTCATTATAGCTAAATGGATCTGCTAAAACTACATTCCTTGCAGATTTTGCATAACTGAGTGCAGCAATTGAACCCGCCAATCCTGCTCCGGCAATGAATACATCAGTTGTTATCATTAGATCTCTTTCTGGCTGCTCTAAATAATAATCTCAATGTTTTTCTGTTAAAGAAGTTGAGATGATCTGTCGCAGAAAATCTGGCAAGCTTTCTACTGAGTAATCAACATGGTTTTCACTTGTAGGTCTATCGCAAATAAGAATAGTTTTGAGACCTAAGTCAAATGGTACCTTTAAATTCCTGATTTCATCTTCAAACATAGCAGATCTATTATAAATTATGTTGGATTTAGCAAAAATCATCTCGTAGGCCTTAGGGGACGGTTTTGGAATGTAATTTGCGTTTTCAATACCATAAATTTCGTCAAATGCGTCCGCTAACCCTCTATATTTCAGAACTTTTCTAGCGTAGGGCACAGTCCCATTTGTATATACAATTTTTCTACCTGGTAATTCGTTTAAAGTATTTATTAGCTTTGAATCTTTATTGAGAACAGAAAAATCAATATCGTGTACAACCTCTAAAAAATGGTCCGGATCGATTTTAAAATTTCTCATTAACCCAGCCAGAGAAGTTCCATATTTTTGCCAATATTTATATCGCATTTTATCTGCTTTTGCTTTATCAATGTCTAAGAAGTTGGCAATGTAACCAGACATTTTTTCAGATACTTGCGCAAACAGATCTGTTGATGCAGGGTACAAGGTGTTATCCAGATCAAAAATCCAGCAATCAATGTTAGCTAGATTTTTCATTTATTACTTTCATTACGTAATTTCCTACTTTTATTTGTTTTTCTTGCTTTTAGGTTGGAAGCTTGTTTATCTGGTTCAATGCATGAGGTTGTGTAATGTCATTAATTCGCCAACAAAACAAGGATGCCTACAGTTTAATATTAGAGGCTATAGACATAGGGGTGTACAAGCCAGGCGATCGCCTTGTCGAAAGTGATTTAGCTGATAGGTTTGGTGTTTCTCGGACTCCAATAAGAGAGGCCTTGCAAAGATTAGAAACTCAATCTTTATTAACCAGAGATGGAAGGAGCCTTATTGTATCCTCACTAGACCACAGTCAGATGGCTGAACTCTACATTGTGAGAGCTGAACTGGAAGGTTTGGCCGCAAATTTAGCGGCAAAACATGCAACAAGTGAAGAAATAAAAGTACTCCAAGATATGGTAGAGACCGATCGTAAAATCATCTCAGATCCGTCATCTTTAGCGAGATCAAATCGGAGATTTCATAAACAAATTCATTTAGCATCTCATAATAGGTTTTTAATTAAACAATTGGATTTGGTACATAGATCTATGGCACTCATGGCGACTACTTCGCTGGCAGCAGACGGCCGAGGAGCGGTGGCTGTTGAAGAACATCAAGCAATTGTAACGGCTATTGCTAATGGAGACTCTGCAGAGGCTTCAGAGAAATTGAGAGATCACATTTCAGTCGCTTTTATTACTCGCCTTAAACAAGATAGTTTGAAAATAGATTAGTTTAATATGATCTTTATTAGTGTGTAACGCGGTCAAAACCTGGCTTGTACATTTTCCTAGGCCATAGCTGCAACAAATTTATTGAACAGGTAGAAGCTATCCTGCGGCCCTGGGCTTGCTTCTGGATGATGTTGAACAGAAAAAACGGGTCGGTTAATCATTCTTATTCCACAATTTGAGCCATCAAAAAGTGAAACATGTGTCTCTTCAACACCAGCGGGTAGAGACTGAGCATCCACTGCAAAACCATGGTTCATGGATGTAATTTCAACTTTTCCAGAACTATGTTCTTTAACAGGGTGGTTGGCTCCATGATGACCATGGCTCATTTTTATTGTTTTAGCACCGAGGGCAAGTGCTAACATTTGATGTCCTAAGCAAATTCCAAAAATAGGTAGGTTAGTGTCGTTCAACAACTGTTTAATCATTGGAACAGCATATTCACCGGTTGCTGCTGGGTCACCTGGACCATTAGATAAAAATACACCTTCGGGGTTATGGTCGAGAATTTGTTCTGCGGAACTTGTAGCAGGTAAAACTGTCACTTCACAGCCCGCGGATGCTAGACTGCGTAGGATGTTACGTTTTGCGCCATAGTCAACGGCTACAACCTTATGCCTCGCCTTGTTTTGTTTTATAAAACCTTCAGGCCATGCCCAGCGCATTTCATCCCATTTGTACAATTGTGAACACGTTACCTTTTTCGCCAAGTCTAAGCCCTCTAAACCTTTGAAGCTTTTAGCCTTCGTTACAAGTTTATTGGCATCAAAATCACCATTAGGGTCGTGAGCCAAAGCTACGTGCGGTGCACCCGACATTCGTATTGCTCTAGTAAGGCGCCTGGTATCTACACCGCCAATTGCCAATAGATTATTTTTTTCTAACCAGTCAGATAAATTTTCTAATGCGCGCCAATTTGAGGATTTAGTTGGATCACACTTCAATACTAAACCTTCAGCAGCTGGAAACTGCGTTTCATCATCATCATTGTTGACACCCACATTACCGATATGTGGAAATGTGAAAGTAACAATTTGGCCAGCGTAGGAAGGGTCAGTGAGAATTTCCTGATATCCTGTCATAGAGGTATTGAAACAAAGCTCTGCTATTTTTTCACCAGTCGCGCCAAAACCCTTTCCAAAAAATAAGGTTCCATCTGCTAAGGCAAGACAAGCCGTAGGCTTATTTGATGAAACAAGGTTTTTCATAGCGACTCCCACTCCGAATTCAGGGCAAACTATGATTATGGTAGCGGAGGGTCAAGATTATAGAATGAGTATCCTGACTTAAATTTGCTTGCTTAGTTCACAATTTTTTTGTACCCGTCGTAACCGAAATTAGGGAAGGCTAACAAAATGGAGCTTCGGTCTCGCATAAATGCTGCAATGAAGCAGGCGATGAAGGATAAATCCACAGAGCGACTTTCAACAATCCGCCTAATAAATGCTGCTATTAAAGATAGGGATATAGCGGCTCGGACGGAAGGTAAAGAAAACGGTGTTGCCGACGATGAAGTATTTGCAATTCTTGCTAAAATGACAAAACAACGGCAAGAAAGCGCTAAAACATATGAAGAGGCAGGTAGACTTGATTTGTCGGAGCGAGAATTATCAGAAATTAAAGTAATTGAAGAGTTCTTACCAGCGCAACTCTCAGAAGATGAAATTAAATCTGCGGTGGAAAATGCAATAAAAGATGTTGGAGCAAGTTCAATACGTGATATGGGCAAGGTAATGGGAACTTTAAAGGGTAGATATGCTGGGCAAATGGATTTTGGCGCTGTTGGTGCTTTAGTTAAGACTAATCTATCTGGTTAGTATTCATAGCTTTATAACCACCTAACATCTGCTCAAGCTCTCCATACAGTGCCTTCCTTTCGTCTTCACTCAAGAATGCTCCTAATTCAACTTCTTTCCCATTGCCTGTTAATGTTATATAGTTTGCAACAGGTCCTTCAGTTTCGTAGATTTTTAACTTAGCCCAATATGGGGAACAAACCCAACGTTTGTGCTCGCCTGTTGGGTTTTGTCGAATTAAAGCTATCGCTTCTTTTGATAGTGTTAATTGTTCAAGGATTTGGCGGTCATTTAAACTTCGGCGTAGTGCAAACCAAATACCCATAAAAGCAGCTAATAAAAATGGTAAAAGACCCCAAAATACTGTTGTTCCTAAAACATTGAATAGGGGAAAAGAGATCAAAACAAATGTTAAGCCTAAAAAAAGCACAAACCCTTTCGGATTAAGCGAATTATATGGCCAAACTTCGATGATTTTAATTTTTGGGTCTTTAGTATCTTCGCTAATCTCGTAAGGCATACCAATATGTTAAAGTTCCATGGTAGGCCAAGCTAAGGTGCGAAGATTAAAAACCAAAGCCTCCGACTTTAATGAGGCTTTAGTTTCCGATATTTCTTTAGTGAGCAGGGGACTTATCCCACTCTTCCTGCTTTGGTAATATTTCAAATGTATGTTCTGGTGGAGGTGAGGGTAAAGTCCACTCCAAAGTGTCTGCATACTCGTTCCAAGGATTAGGACTTGTTTCTTTCTTACCCGCCACAATTGCATAAATTATTACAACGAAGAAGAATACGAATGAACTAAAGGATAAAAAAGCTCCATAGGAAGAGACCTGGTTCCATAGAGCAAATGCCTCTGGGTAATCGATATAACGGCGAGGCATTCCCTGTCGACCTAAAAAGTGCTGGGGAAAAAACGTTAAGTTTGATCCGATAAACATAGTCCAAAAATGTAGCTTCCCAGCCCATTCTGGGATCATTCTACCCGTCATTTTTGGGAAATAGAAATAGATCCCGGCAAATATAGCGAACACAGCTCCCAACGACATCACATAATGAAAATGAGCAACCACGTAGTAAGTATCGTGGTAAGCACGATCTACAGCTGCTTGAGACAATACAATCCCAGTAACGCCGCCTAAAGTGAAAAGGAATAAAAATCCAAAAGCCCACAGCATAGGTGTTTTGAATTCAATTGAACCACCCCACATTGTAGCGATCCAAGAGAAAATTTTAACACCAGTTGGGACTGCGATTACCATGGTTGCCAACATAAAGTAGGATTGTTGGGTTAACGACATTCCGACCGTGTACATGTGGTGAGCCCAAACGACGAACCCCAAAGCTCCAATCGCAATTAAAGCCCATACCATTGGTAGATATCCAAAGATAGGTTTGCGTGAGAAAGTAGCAATGACGTGCGAAATAATACCAAACCCTGGCAGAACGATGATGTACACTTCTGGATGACCGAAGAACCATAGAATGTGTTGGTACAAAATTGGATCGCCTCCGCCAGACGGGTCGAAAAATGTAGTGCCAAAATTTCTGTCTGTAAGTAGCATAGTAATAGCACCAGCTAATACTGGAAGAGCAAGTAAGATTAGCCACGCCGTTACAAATATTGACCATGCAAACAAAGGAACTTTAAACAACGTCATCCCAGGGGCGCGCATGTTGAGAAATGTAGTAATCATGTTAATAGCGCCGAGAATAGAAGACGCTCCAGATACATGAACAGCAAAGATTGCTAAATCCATCGACATGCCACCCTCATTGACTGACAGCGGCGGATACAACACCCAGCCAACACCAGACCCTAGTTGGTCATTACCACCAGGAGAAAGAACAGAACATATTGCCAGTGTCGTACCAGCCACATACATCCAAAAAGATAGATTATTCATTCTGGGGAATGCCATATCTGGGGCACCAATTTGCAGAGGCATGAAGTAGTTCCCAAATCCGCCGAAGAGTGCTGGAATAACCACGAAAAACATCATCAAGATACCGTGACCAGTAATGAGAACATTCCAAAGGTGACCGTTTGGTGTACATTCACCAATACCTGCGGCTGTGAGGCGCATTCCCTCCATACACATGTATTGTACACCTGGGTTCATCAGTTCCAGCCTCATGTAAACGGTAAAGGCTACTGCTATAAAGCCTACTAGTGCTGAAACAACGAGATACAGGATACCAATATCTTTGTGATTTGTCGACATGAACCAACGTGTAAAAAACCCTCGTTGATCTTCGTGTTCATGGCCGTGGATGGCTGCGTCTGCCATAATTGCCTCCTAATAAATTTACAGTCAGTGACTCGTTTTTGTGACTTCCCACTACTATGTAATTCGCTGAGTTGAAAACAGCAATGATCGTATTTGCCGCACATGCAAAAAAATGAGTATTTTTACTGATTTGAATGTTTTTTAAATTTAGATTTTCTAAAATACTTTTGAAAAAGATTTTTTAAGCGCATTGTCTAAATCATGAATGGAGACCGGCAATCCCAAATCAACGAGGCTTGTCACCCCATGTTCTTTGATCCCACATGGGACTATACCTTGAAAATGGCTTAAGTCCGGGTCCACGTTTATTGAAAAACCATGAAACGTTATCCATTTTCTTAATCTAACTCCGATTGCCGCTATTTTTTCTTCTTCAAGGTGACCGCTAGATTTCAAGGGTCTATCATGTCTTTCAACCCAAATACCAACTCTGCCATTTCGACTTTGGCCGATAACGTTAAATTCCTCTAAAGCATGAATTATCCAAGACTCGAGGTTTTCAACAAACTTTTTAACATCTTTTCCTCTGGTATTTAAATCAAGCATCACATAGACAACTCGCTGCCCTGGTCCATGATAAGTATACTGGCCTCCACGTTTTGTTTCATAGACAGGAAACCGATTTGGTTCCACGAGGTCTTTTTTGTTTGCACTTGTTCCAGCGGTGTAAAGAGGAGGGTGCTCCAAAAGCCAAACTTTTTCGTTTGCTTTTCCCTCTATCATTTTTTGAACATGACCGTCCATTTTCTCCAATGCGGAATTGTAATCGACTTCTATGTCACTTATTTCCCATTCAACCATTAATAAATTTATCCAAGAATAAAAATTGACCAAAAAAACTTTACTGGTCACGCAGTTGCTGCTGAGGATATCCAATTCATTTAATTTATGAAAGTTAATAAGCTAATTTTACCTCAGGCAAATTCTGTTTAATTTGCTCCGGTCATTTTTATTTCCTATTTAAAAGTTTTACCTTTTCAAAGATAAAGTCAGAGGATAAAGACTGATTACGCGGTGTGCGGCCGTGGCGGAATTGGTAGACGCGCAGCGTTGAGGTCGCTGTTCTTTAACCGGAGTGGAAGTTCGAGTCTTCTCGGCCGCACCATT
>NZGN01000045.1:0-8112 GCA_002691045.1 Marinovum sp. | reverse complement strand
TCCTTTACCTCGTTTAAATAAATATTCTTGGTGATATTCTTCTGCTCTGTAAAACTTTTTAGCAGGGACAATTTCTGTCACTATAGGCTGACTAAAATTGTCAGACTTATCTAATTCATCTTTGGTACGCTTAGCAATTTCTTCTTGTTCTCTATCATGGAAGAATACAGCCGAACGGTATTGAGTTCCTATATCAGGTCCTTGACGATTAAGTGTCGTTGGATTATGGTTATCCCAAAAAAGTTGTATCAGTTCATCAAAGCTAATTTGTTTTGGATCATATACAACTTCTACTGCTTCAGCATGCATCGTATTCTCATAGCTTACCTCTTTGTAGGTCGGGTTTTTGGTATGACCACCAATGTAGCCTACATCTGTAGAATAAACCCCTTTAAGAGTTCTAAAAAGTTCCTCAACACCCCAAAAACAACCAGCAGCAAATGTTGCTTTTTTCAATTTTTCATCAGCTATAAAGCGAATACTGATACTGTTCACGCAGTGGCGTGTATTTTCGGGTGTTATATTTTCTCCAACAAAGACGTGTCCAAGATGGCCGTAACATTTGGCACAAGTAATTTCTGTACGCTCGTAACCCAAGTGAAAATCGGAAGTTTTCTTTATCGCCCCTTCTTTGACCTTGTCGAAGGCTGGCCAACCACAACCAGCATCAAACTTATGGGACGAATCATACAAATGACTACCACAAGCTCGGCAGACAAAGATACCGGCTTCATAAAAGTTATCGTATTCGCCAGTAAATGGGGCTTCTGTGCCTTTATCTACAATTACTCTTTTTTCTTCAGGGCTTAAATTTTCAAAATAATTATGATTCATTGGTGTCGGCGTTGTTTTAGTTTGACAAGAGATTAATAAAGGTAAAACAATGCAAAAATACAGCATAAAGGAAAATAAATTATAGACTGAATAAGTCAAATTCTTAACTATTTTTGTGAAGTGTCTGGTATTTATATACATATTCCTTTTTGTAAACAGCAGTGCCATTATTGCGATTTTCATTTTTCTACTTCTCTAAAAACAAAGGAAGATTTATTAAATGCCTTAGTTAATGAGATGAAAATTCAATCGTCATTTTTAGCAGGTACAAAGATACGGACAATTTACTTTGGAGGGGGCACACCATCTATTTTATCACAAGATGAAATAAAAGTTTTATTTGATGTATTAAACCAAAGTTTTGAACTCGACAATGTTGAAGAAATAACTATAGAGGCCAATCCAGACGATTTGACTGAACAAAAGGTCAAGGAGTTAAAGGATACTCCTATAAACCGATTTAGCATAGGGGTGCAATCTTTCCAAGCTAAGGATTTAGAATACATGAATAGAGCTCATAATGTCCATCAGGCCCACGACTCTATTAAGCGAGTGCAAGATGCAGGTTGGCAAAACATAACCGTTGACCTTATTTATGGCACACCTACCTTAAGCCATGAACAATGGCAAGAAAATATGCAAATCGTTATTGATATTAACGTACCACACTTATCTGCCTATGGACTAACGGTAGAAGAAAAGACACCGCTACATCACGCTATTAAAAAAGGGAAAGAGTTACCACTAGACGAAGATAAAAGTAAAGTTCAGTTTGAAATGCTAATGGATTTCATTCCTAAAAACGGACTAGAACAATATGAAATATCCAACTTTGCTAAGAAAGGGTACGAAGCCAAACACAACGGAAGTTATTGGACAGATGAAAAATATTTAGGGCTAGGACCTTCAGCACATTCATTTGATGGTGAAAGAAGAATATGGAATATTTCGAATAACATACGATATATCAACTCCATTAAAAACGGGCAACTAAACAACGATTTTGAGGTGCTGAGCCAAGAACAACGCTTTAACGAATACGTTTTAACCTCATTACGCACTAAAGGGGGTTGTAATTTAGATTATATAAAATCTCATTTTTCACCATTTTTAGTCGATTTTTTAACTTTTTCTATAAAAAAATGGCTAAAAAATGGTGAAATTGAACAAAAAGGAAGGTTTTTAGTATTGACAAAAAAAGGGAAATTAGTTGCCGATTGGGTGACATCAGAACTTTTTTACATCAACTAAACTAATAATACAAAAAATATGCTTTTTTTTGAGCTTTTTTGAACGTTTTTATCCTTTTTTTAATAGTTTTTGTCACTTTTTAGTAAAAAATATGACTTTTCACCAAACTACGAAAGAAGAAAAACATAACAACACAAAAAATGATAAAAACAGACACTTTTTAGCATTTTTGAGCATTTTTGAGCATTTTTGAGCAAAAAAAGAAGTTTTTTTATAAAAATGACGAGCCATAAATTCCAGAATTGACAAAAACACTAAAAAAAAGACTATTTATTAAATTTTGAATACTTTTAAGCCATGATAGCAAACATTACACATCAAGACCAAACATTTAAAGTCGATTTATCCAAACCCATAGATATTTCCTTGCCACTAAAAGCAGGTTTAGATAATCCGACCGCTTGGTATGTGCCTGAAGTAAAAATGGATGCTGTTGTTATGGGTAAGTGGATAGGAGAAGTTAAACAAGGTGGTTCAGTCAATTTTTTCAATATTTCTTTCAATCCTCATGGACATGGCACGCATACCGAATGTGTAGGACATATTTCAGAAAACAAAGAATCAGTAAATGATTGTATTAGAAGCTACTTTTTTAATGCCCAATTGATAAGTATAGAGCCTATAAAGCAAGGCGAAGATGGAGTGATTACTAAAACACAAATTGAATCCCTAATCGAAAACAATATAGAGGCTATGGTTATAAGAACTCTACCAAATAACGAGGATAAAAAAACAATGGCCTATTCTAACACCAATCCTCCCTATTTGGAAAAAGAAGCCGCTCAATTGTTAAGAGACTTAGGAGTAAAGCATTTACTCTTAGACTTGCCGTCCTTAGATAAAGAACAAGACAATGGTGTTTTGGCAGCTCACCACGCTTTTTGGGACTATCCTCAAAATACTAGAATGGACTGTAGTATTACTGAACTGATATACGTACCATCAAAAATCGAAGACGGACGTTATTTGCTTAACCTAAGCTTCGCCCCATTTCACAATGACGCTAGTCCTAGTAGACCTACGCTTTACGCCTTAATATGATAGAAGAATTAAGAAACTATTGTTTAGACAAAAAACACGTTAGCGAAAGTTTTCCTTTTGACGAAAGCAATTTAGTCTTTAAGGTACATAACAAAATGTTTGCCCTGATTTCCTTAGAACAAGACCCTTTGAGAATGAACCTCAAGTGTGAGCCTGTAAAAGCCATAGAATTAAGAGAAGAATTTTGGCAAGTTATCCCCGGATATCATTCCAATAAAAAACATTGGAACACCATAATAATTGATGGACTTTCCTTAAAGCAAATACAAGAATGGATTGACCACTCTTACCAATTAGTTTGGGACAAACTGCCTAAACGTCTTAAAATATAGTTTTTTTCTAACTGTTCTATACGCTTCAATAATTGATAACGTATCATTTCCTACTAAAGGAATCCATACTGTTCCATCATATTGAAAGCTTGTAGTCTCGTAGATAACAAAGGTCAATTGCCCGGCTAATGGATTAGTTATAATATTCAAATCAACAACAGAAGGTACATTATGCAAACGTATGAACTGAACTGAAGCTAATTGAAAATAGGAGTGAAAACTTAAAGAAAGGTATGAGAAGGTATATAATAAAATTTCATGCTAAATAAGATTTAAGGTTAGTACGTTATACATATTTAGTACAAAAAACTATTATATGGAAATCGTTTGGCGTGAATTTCTTTAGCCATTTCGTATAATTTATGCCTAAAGGCATCAAAATTATCTTTCTGCAAAGCCGAGATAAAAATGCTGTCTCCACTTTTTGCCATCCAAGTACGTTTCCACTCCTCCAATGAAATATTGGCTTTTGTAGCAGGTGTCAAATCGTCTTCGTCTTTCTTTTCGTAAGTGAAAGCGTCCACCTTATTGAAGACCATAACGGTTGGCTTATCAGCCGCATTAATTTCGTCTAAGGTTTTATTGACTATGTCTATTTGTTCTTCAAAATTAGGATGTGAGATATCTACTACATGCAATAAAATATCGGCTTCTCTAACTTCGTCTAAAGTCGATTTAAAGCTTTCGACCAATTGATGAGGCAACTTACGAATAAAGCCTACGGTATCAGATAATAAAAAAGGTAAATTGCCAATAACCACCTTTCTTACAGTAGTATCTAAAGTAGCAAACAATTTATTTTCAGCAAAGACTTCCGATTTGGATAAGAGATTCATAATAGTTGATTTACCCACATTGGTATAACCGACTAAAGCTACCCTAACTAAAGCCCCTCTATTACCTCTTTGAATGGCTTTTTGTTTATCAATCTTAATTAACTTCTTTTTTAGGAGGGCTATTTTATCTTGAATGATACGTCTATCAGTTTCTATCTGCGTTTCACCAGGTCCACGCATTCCTATACCACCTTTTTGACGTTCTAAGTGAGTCCACATCCGAGTTAGTCGAGGCAAAAGGTATTGGTATTGAGCTAATTCAACCTGTGTGCGAGAATGAGCAGTTCGTGCTCTAGAAGCAAAAATATCAAGAATAAGATTACTCCTATCTAATATTTTGCATTCCAATTCCTTTTCAATATTTCTAAGCTGAGAAGGCCCAAGTTCATCATCAAAAATGACCAATTGAATGTCTTCATCTTTGATAAAGCGTTTTATCTCAATGAGTTTGCCTTTGCCAACAAATGTTTTAGGATTAGTAACAGCTAATTTTTGAGTGAAATGTTTGACTGCAAATGCCCCTGCGGTATGAGCTAAAAAGTCTAGCTCTTGCAAGTATTCATTTGTTTGAACGTAGTTTTGTTCATTAGTGATTACTGCTACAAGAGCTGCTTTTTCTTTCAAACTTTATAAAATGTTGATTATTTATCTATTTTTTTTCTGGCAGCAATAAAACTTCTAACAAAAGTTATCATAGAAAAGATACATGTTATAAGCATTAAAGAAACACGAAATATTGACAAGCCTCTAGAGTCCGAAATAGCAGAGGTGAGTGGTTTAAATAATCCCAATAAAGCTAATAAAGTGAGAAATACTGCAATATGTGCAATTATTTTATTCTCATTTTTTATGCCGTTGGTACAAAATAATAATACAATCCCCAAAAACATTGGAATTAAAGCTGTTACTGATTGGCTAGAATTAGGATCACTGCTTTCATATGTTAAATATGCCCAAAGTGGCATTACAATTAAAATCAAAGAATTTATTAGGTTTACTTTTGATGGTTGCATATTAATATTTTTAAAATAGAGTTGTAACTTTACAAAATTAATTAAATAATCAAACAAGACTCATTAATTTATATATAAATGAAATCGGTATTCACTTTATTACTATTATTATTTGCTCAATTTGTATTTTCACAAATTACATTTCCTGTAAATGGAGTCGTTAATAGTTACGAATCTACTCATGCTTTTATCAATGCAACTTTAGTTGTTTCTCCCCAGTATCGTATTCAAAATGGAACACTCATCATAAAAGGTGATGAGATTCTTAGAGCTGATGCCGATACTACAATTCCAGAAGGGGCTATCATTCACGATTTGAAGGGCAAATACATTTACCCATCTTTCATAGATTTAAATGCAAACTACGGTATAGATGAACCTAAAAAAGTCAAGTGGAAACCCTCACCACAATATAAAAGCAATACTAAAAGTGGTGCTGGTTGGAATGAAGCCATACAGCCTGAATTCAATGCTAATAGCCTTTTTGCTTACGATGAAAATGAAGCCGACAGCTATCGTTCAGTAGGTTTTGGCATAGTGCTGAGTCATCAATATAATGGTATCGCTAGAGGTAGTGGTTTATTAGCCACACTAGCAGATGGCACTGAAAATAATAGCATCTTAAAAGGTAAAGCAAGTGCTCATTATTCACTAAGCAAGGGAACATCAAGACAAAAATATCCTAGCTCATTAATGGGAACATTAGCTCTACTTCACCAAAGCTATCTCGACGCCGAATGGTATGCACAAGGGCAAGAGAAAGAATACAACCGTTCTCTAGAGGCTTGGAACGAACTACAAGACTACCCACAATTTTTTGAAGTTAGAGATAAGCTAGATATATTTAGAATTCATAAGATAGCCGATGAATTTGAGATAGACTATTATATCGTAGGTAATGGTGATGAATACCAGCGTATAAATGAGCTAGTCAATACTAACTTTTCTATGGTTATTCCATTAAATTTTCCAGATGCTTATGACGTTAGCAATCCACAAGCTGCAGATATGGTATCTCTCAAGAAAATGAAACATTGGGAATTAGCCCCAAGCAATCCTGCAGTACTTTTTGAAAACGATATATTCGTAGCATTTACTAGCTCCAAGCTGAAAAAGAAAAGTCAGTTTTTGGATAAAGTAAAGACCGCTATTGAGCACGGTTTGAGTGAAAGTGACGCCCTAGCAGCACTGACAACTAATCCCGCTGAAATGATAGAAATGAGCCATAGAATAGGCACATTAGAAAAAGGAAAGCTAGCTAACTTCATCGTTAGCTCTGCTCCCATCTTTGAAGACGCTGAGCTTATTAGTAATTGGATACAAGGAAAAGAGTACGCTATCAATACGCCAAAAAGTATTGATTTTAGAGGAAACTACCTCAGCTCTGGAAAAGATACTCTTAAAATTAGTGGTTCTTTAGAGAAGTATAGTTGCGAATTCTATATTGACTCCCTAGATTTTAAAGTAAAATTAATACAAGAAGGCCCACACCTCAACTTACAATACGAAACCGACGAAGGTGTTTTTCGAATTAACGCTTTAAAAGAAAAGCAAACACTTGTTGGAACAGGTGTGAATCCTAAAGGTCAAACATTCGATTGGTCGGCGCAACTTATAAATGCCTTTGAACAACTTGACGAAGTCGAAGAAGACACCCCACATTTTTCCCACTACGGCGAAACATGGTTTCCAAATATGGCATACGGTTGGGAACAACAACCGACACAAGACAATATTATTTTTAGAAATGCTACGGTTTGGACTAACGAAGATGTGGGTACTATTGACCAAGCTGATGTAGCCATTTCACAAGGTAAAATTATTAAAGTAGGAGTGGGTATAGTTGCTGAAGAAATATTCAAAAAAGAGAATTTCCAAGAAATAAATGCTAAAGGCATGCATCTCACCTCAGGCATCATAGACGAACATTCTCATATAGCAATTAGCCGAGGTGTCAACGAAGGTTCTCAAGCGAGTAGTGCCGAAGTAAGCATTGCTAATGTGATAAACTCGGACGACATTAACATATATCGTCAACTTTCTGGTGGCGTAACTACAGCACAATTACTTCATGGTTCTGCTAACCCCATCGGTGGGCAGTCTGGTATTATCAAATTCCGTTGGGGTAGTAGCCCTGACCAAATGAAGTTTGAAGGTGCTGATAGCTTTATCAAATTTGCCTTAGGCGAAAACGTTAAGCAATCCAATTGGGGCGATTACGAGCGAATTCGATTTCCACAAACACGAATGGGAGTAGAACAAGTGTTTTACGACCACTTTATGCGAGCAAGGGCATACGAAAAAGAGTGGCAAAACTATAACGCCTTGTCCTTGTCAGAAAAAAGAAGAACCCAAGCCCCAAGAGAAGATTTAGAGATGAATACGTTAGTAGAAATCCTTAATAGCGAACGCTTTATCACTTGCCACTCTTACGTACAATCGGAGATTAATATGCTAATGCATGTAGCCGATTCTATGGGCTTTACCTTAAATACCTTTACCCACATTTTGGAAGGCTATAAGGTGGCTGACAAGATGAAAGAACACGGTGCTGGGGCATCTACCTTTTCAGATTGGTGGGCTTATAAGTTTGAGGTCAATGACGCTATACCACACAATGCCTCTATACTTGCCGATATGGATATCGTTACTGCTATAAACTCAGATGATGCTGAAATGGCAAGGCGACTTAATCAAGAAGCGGCCAAAGCCGTTAAATACGGAGGTGTTAGCCAAGAAGAAGCTTGGAAAATGGTTACACTCAACCCTGCTAAATTATTGCACCTAGACCATAGAGTAGGTAGT
>NZGN01000044.1:0-30945 GCA_002691045.1 Marinovum sp. | reverse complement strand
TATGATAACTTACCTGCCCAAAAACCCCCAAAACTTGGTCAGCATACAGAGGAAATTTTAGCAGATGTAATGAGGTTAGGATCAGGAGAAATTGGAGGGCTTTTTGATGCTGGTATTATTGGTTCAGTTACTAAAAATTTGTGAAAACTCTGAAAGTAATCTTCATGACCAAAAATAATAGAAAAAAACCAAAATCAGATGCTAGAATTGCAGGGGAAGTAGCAACTTATGTTTTGCTCGGGCTGGGTATTTTCGTTTTTGTAATTGTCGCTTCTTCTTAAGCTTCCCGTTCAATAATTTTATTATGTTGGGGTAGATATAAACCAATCAAGAGAATTCCGGCTAGGCCCAATATAGACGCTGGCACCAAAGTTATCGATATCTGTAGAGAGTTCATAGCAGCTTCGGTTTGCTCTGTTATTCCCTCCGTTGTTTCTTTCCATCCATAAAAACTCAAAATGAATCCTAACAGTAGAGGAGAAATTGCATTTGCTACTTTCTGACCAAATAGCCAAACAGCGGAAAAAGCGCCCTCAATAGACTCGCCTGTTTTTTCACGAGTGACGTCCATTAGATCGGGATAAAGCGCCCATGGTATTTGTTGGTAAGATCCATTGGTCATTCCAGCCAAAATAAATAGTCCAGCCAGCAATGTGACATTGAAATTGGGCAAACAGAAAAATATTAAAACCAATAAAATTATATAGCATATAATGCCAATAAGCTGAGCGGTAACTTTCCCATACATATTTGATAGTTTTACCCACAGCACCTGACTAATTATCGAGCCGATTACAAAAGCTGCGAACATGAGAGATAATGTTCCCAGGCCTTTTGCAATGCCTGAAAGTAGAGAATTTCCATCATCAAGTATCAGATACATTGCAGCGAAAGGTAATCCAGCCGTAATCAGCGCTATAGCTAGCGTCATAATACCATAAAGAGCAACCAGGGTGATAAACGCTCTATTCGCAATGACTAATCCCACTACTTGTGAAAAGTTTTGTTGGGCTGGTAGCAAAGTACGAGGGGTATTTCGGGTAAAAAATACTGAAAACCAAATAGATAAAACTATAAGTGGAGCTACACAGATCGCGGCGAATGTATAACCGGATCTTGTGTCTCCTGCCAGTATTGGGATCAGGGCGCCGCCTATTAAAATACCAAGTGAGGCAAACGCCATGCGCCATGCAGTCATCGAAGATCTTTCTTTTTTATTCAAGGTCATTTCGCCAGCCATAGCTCCATAAGGTATTGAAACCATTGTAAAACCTAGCGTTGCAATTAGAAAAAATATAGTAACCCAAATGAGGCTTTCATTGGTTCCAAAACCTTCTGGTACTGCAAATAATCCAATTATGGCGACCGCTAAAATAACCGAACCCAATAGCATCCAAGGTGCCCTTCTTCCAAGGCGAGAAACTGTTTTATCACTAAAGTAGCCAATTATAGGATCTGAAATAATGTCAAAAACAAGAACAGCAGTTGTTATTGCCCCTGCAATAGCAATTGGAATTCCAAGAAAGCTATTCATAAAGGCTAAAATCAGTAGTTGTTTTACAATGACAAAAACAACAATCCCCATGTCTGCTAAACCCCAGCCTGCTTTTTGACCTGTTGTAAGTGACATATTATACCCCCGAGATTGGTTTCTTAATTTTAGCCATTTCTGATGAATGCTTATAGTGCAAATTTCAAACAGACAGAGAAATAAACATTTTTTACTTAGTTAATTAACGCTATTTAAGCCATTCAGGAATTATATCTCTATCAATAATTTCCTTATAACTAGGTCTTTTGCGTATGATAGAAAATTTATCCTTATGGACCATCACTTCAGGAATTAATGGGCGAGTATTATATTCACTAGACATCACTGCGCCGTAGGCGCCAGCAGATCTGAATGCCACCAGATCATTTTCAAAAAGCTCATTCATTCTTCGTTCTGTTGCGAAAGTATCGCCAGTTTCGCACACAGGTCCCACCACATCATATACTTTCTCTGCTCGAGATGCGTTTTGCTGTTCGATTAGTACAATGTCATGATATGCCTCATACATTGCCGGACGAATTAAATCATTCATAGCAGCGTCAAGTATGGCAAAATTTCTGTTTTCTCCACTTTTGATACATAGCACCGATGACACCAAAATTCCGGCATTACCAACAATCAGTCGGCCTGGTTCAATTTCGATTTCACAATCGAGGTGCCCCAAAACTTTTTTGACCATTTTCCCGTATTCTATGGGTAGGGGAGGTGCAGATTGCTCACTTCCATAAGGTATACCTAAACCGCCTCCAAGGTCTAAACGTGTGATTTTATGGCCGTCTTGCTTAAGAATTTGTGTCAGATCAGCAAGTTTTTGATAGGCCTTTTCAAATGGCTCTAAGTTGGTCAACTGACTGCCAATATGAAGATCTATTCCCACAATATCAATTCCGGGCATTTTTGCGGCGTCAGCATAAACATCTCTTGCCCTCGATAACGGAATTCCAAATTTATTTTCAGCTTTACCAGTTGCAATTTTTTCATGAGTTTGAGCGTCTACATCCGGATTTATCCTAATAGCTATAGGAGCTAATGTATTCATGGATGATGCTACTGAAGATATGTGTTTAAGTTCTGACTCGCTTTCCACATTGAATTGGCGAATACCATTTTGAAGCACCAATTTAATTTCCTCTAAAGTTTTTCCCACACCTGAAAACACAATTTTTTCTGATGGTATACCTGCTGATATTGCCCGCCTATATTCCCCGCCAGATACCACATCCATGCCAGCCCCTAGGTTTCCCAGTGTTTTTAGAATAGCCTGATTAGAAGCAGCTTTCATTGCATAGCATATGCAATGATCCAAACCATCAAGAGCATCATCAAAAAGTTTAAAATGGCGTACCAAAGTAGCTGTTGAATATACATAAAAAGGCGTTCCAACTGACGCTGCTATTTCAGCCACAGAAACATCCTCGGCATAAAGATGGCCGTTTCTATAATTGAAATGATCCATTAATTTTTTTGCTCCGCTTTCTTAAATGATGCTTCTATTTTAGAATTTTGTCTATTCGCTCAATAGCCCGTAATATATTGTCTTTGCTATTTGCGTATGAGAACCGCAAATATCCTTCTCCAAATTTGCCAAAACTAGTTCCAGCAATAGTGGCAACACCGGCTTCATCAAGGATCAAATCCTGAGCTTGAGATGAAGAAAGCCCAGTTTCTGATATATTTGGAAATGCATAAAAGGCGCCAGCTGAGTCAATGCAGCTTACTCCCTTTAAGTCATTTAGTGCAGAAACGATAACTTTACGTCTTTCATCAAATTGCGACACCATTTCGAGAACCGGATCTTTTGGTCCTGTTAATGCAGCTAATCCTGCATACTGCGCTGCAGCGTTGACGCAAGAGTGATCATTAATACACAACCGAGTGACTTGGTCTACCATTTGATCTGGCCATACTGCGTATCCCATACGCCACCCCGTCATGGCATAGGTTTTTGACCAACCATCTAAAACAATTAGCCTGTCTCGAATTTCATGATACTGTAACAAGCTTACATGTGTCCGCCCATCATATAGCATTTGACTGTATATTTCATCTGATAACAAGGCTACGTGCGGGTGGTTTTTTAATCCTTCCACTAATTTATCAACCTCAGATTTTGGTGTGACGCCACCTGTTGGGTTTGCTGGGCTATTAATTATAATAAGCCTTGTTTTACTGGTTATCTGAGATAAAACCGCCTCTGCTTCGAAAGCAAACCCGTTTTCCTCTTTTAAAGCAATGGGCACTGGTGTAGCGCCAGTGTAGTTTATTACTGACTCATAAATTGGAAAGCCCGGGTTAGGGTACATTATTTCGGCACCTTTTTGACCAAATAAAAGTACAGCAAAAAACATAGTTGGTTTTCCACCTGGAACGACGATTATATTTTGTGGATTAACATGGGTTTGGTGGCGAGTTTCTAAGTCCCTTGCAACAGCTTCCCTCAATTCAGGAATGCCGTTTGAAGGAGTATATCCATGGTGCCCATCTTGAAGAGCTTTTATTCCTGCCTGAACAATATGCTCAGGTGTTTTGAAGTCTGGTTGACCAATTCCCAGATTAATGATGTCTTTACCATTGGCAGATAATTCATTTGCTTTCGCTAAAACTGTAAATGCTGACTCTGTTCCCAATCTAGAAATGCTGTCGGCGAATTGAAGTTGCGTCATTTAATTTTCCAAAAATTTATTTTATTTTGTTTCGTTACTTAAGGGTGGTTTTGGTGGGCCATCCACTCCGCAACCTGCTGTCAAACAGCATAAAAGCAAAACGAGACTAATAATTCTCATTCTAACTCCTTTTTACATCTATCTATTTGAAATTGTACTTGTTCAGGGCAAGTACCTCCGTAGGAAGATCGTGATTTAACTGAATTTTCAATAGATAGAACCGTAAAAACATCTTCCGTTATATCCGAATGAACTTTCTGCATATCTTTGAGTTTTAATTCGGATAAATCGCACTCTAATTGCTCAGCAAGCCTCACTAATTCACCAGTAATGTGATGAGCTTCCCGAAAAGGAAGATTTAAAACTCTGACTAACCAATCCGCTAAGTCAGTTGCGGTCGAGAACCCGGATTTCGCTGCTTTTTCTAGGCTTTCTTTGTTGGCAGTCAAATCTTTAATCATTCCTTCCATTGCGCATAAGGCCAGACTTAAACTATCCGCAGCATCAAAAACTTGCTCCTTATCTTCTTGCATGTCTTTTGAGTATGCTAAGGGCAGCCCTTTCATAACTGTCATTAAGCCTATATTTGCACCTAAAATTCGTCCAATTTTTGCTCTTACTAATTCAGCTGCATCAGGGTTTTTCTTTTGGGGCATAATAGAAGAACCTGTTGAAAATCTGTCTGATAACTCAATAAATTTGAATTGCGCGGAAGACCATATTACCAGTTCCTCCGCTAATCGGCTTAAATGCATAGCACAAATAGAGGAAGAGGCTAAAAATTCTAAAGCAAAGTCGCGGTCACTCACTGCATCAAGAGAATTTGCCGTTGGTTTGGCAAATTTAAGCTTACTAGATGTATAGTTTCGATCTATTGGAAAAGAAGTTCCAGCTAATGCAGCGGAGCCTAATGGACACTCATTCATTCTCGCTCTAGCGTCTTTTAATCGAGAACGATCCCGAGCAAACATTTCCACATATGCCATCATATGGTGACCCCAAGTTATTGGTTGGGCCGTTTGTAAATGCGTAAAGCCGGGCATAATCCAAGAAATGCCACTTTGCGCTTGATCGAGAAGGGCTTTGATTAAGTTTACTAAATTTTGGTCAATCAGATCTATTTGGCCTCTGACCCAAAGTCGAAAATCAGTTGCCACTTGGTCATTGCGGGATCTTGCAGTGTGAAGTCTGCCAGCAGGTTCACCAATCTTATCCTTCAGTCTTGACTCTATATTCATGTGTATGTCTTCAAGTGCAGTTGAAAATTCCAAGTCACCAGCTTCAAGCTCAGCTAGGATTTCCTCGAGGCCCTGCTTTATAGCATTAGCATCAGGAAGATTTATGATGCCTGTTTCAGCCAGCATTTCGGCGTGGGCTAAAGAACTTTCAATGTCTTCAGGTGCCAAACGCTTGTCAAATTCAATTGAGGCGTTAATTGATTCCATAATGGCATCTGGTCCGGTAGAGAACCGACCACCCCACATTTTATTTGAGGATTTTTTTGACATGAAAACACCCTTTAAAGGATTAACAAATTTTTCAACTTTTGTTGTTCTTTATACGGCCTTTAGCTTGTGTGCAAATACTGTGCTTTCTGAAGTTAACAAATTTTCTATTTTAGAAGAATTTAAAGTTGGTGAAATGAAAAAGTTAATTTTGCACGAAACTCCAAAGGCATTGAGTGAAGAGGTATTTCATAAGCCAAACGGTGATCCAGTTATTTTGGAGTCTTTTTCAGAGAGTCTGACGCTAGTTAACTTTTGGGCAACTTGGTGCGCCCCATGCCTTAAGGAAATGCCTAGTTTGTCAAACCTTCAAAAAATTAAGGGTGGCAAAAACTTTAATGTTGTAACAATTGCTACAATGAGAAATTCACCAAAATCTGTGGATAAATTTTTTGAAAAAATGTCAATTGATAACCTAATAAAATACCAAGATCCTAAAGGGCAATTGGCCCGTTCTCTCAAAGTAGCAGGGCTTCCATTAACAATTTTGATTAATAGGGATAGCGAAGAGGTCGCAAGGTTTATTGGTGATGCTGATTGGTCCAGCCCACAAGCTGTAAAGTTAATTGAAAAGGCTATAGAAATAGAAATGCAAAATTGAAATTATTTTTGTATTTTAATTATTAAACAAAGCTATTTATCATATAAATAGTCTTTCCCGCAAGCTTGTTTAGTTCTAACCTAATCCAGTCAATCAGTTGGACATATGCAATAATGTAGCTTTCAGCTTCGGGTAAAAGTAATGTCAATTCTGCATTAAAACTGTATACCAGAAAGGATGCGAGAACCACCAATAAGCCCAAAATGAAACCTGGAAACTGCGATCGTTTTTTTTCGTCCGGAGCTTCTGCAATTACATCTTTAGACTGATGCTTTAAAATGGCATCCTTTGTTAGAATTTCTGGATTATTGTTTTCTAGACTTTTTTCTGTTTTTTTCTTTTTAGATGGATTGTTTTTATTGCTACGCTCTCGATCTCTAGCTTCGATTTCTCTTTTTGCCTCTTCTTTAAGTATTTTTATAACAGAAGGGTCAATTTTTCGTTGAGCAGACGCGTTGTTTTCTACTTCAATATTATTTTCTTCGCTGCTTTTGGAGTCAAGCTGAGTAGGCTTTTCGTCTGTTGTCTTTTTTGTTCTGGTTTGAAACCATTTATGACCGCAACTCGCACATTGTACTTCTCTGCCTCCAATTGGCACTGCAGTACGAGGAACCTCGTAATTTGCTTTACAAGATGGACAAACTAAACGCATTTGCTCTCTTTTTAATAAATGTCTACATCAGACTTTATGCCAGATAAAAAAATATATATAGCCGTAAAAGTACATGCTTTTAATTGTTGAACAACCGTTTATTACAGTATGGTAATTGTATTTATGAATAAAAAATAACTTAGGGACGATTTAGCTGTGATTGAGATGAAAAGCGCCGCATACTCTTACGGTGATGAACTTTTGTCAGAGCTAAATATATCTATATCTCAGGGATCTTTTTACTTTCTTACTGGGCCGTCAGGATCTGGTAAAACAACTTTTCTTAAAATGTGTTATGGCTCTCTCGTTCCTACGTCCGGGGCCCTTACGATCTTTGGTAAAGAGTCTTCAGAGTTAACCCGCGATGAAATGGCTTATTTAAGGAGAAAAATCGGCGTTGTCCATCAGGATTGTCAATTTTTGGATCACTTAAACGTGAATGATAATATAGCACTACCGATAATGGTTTCGGGTCAGAATTCTTTGTCAGATAATGTAAATTTAAAGGAGCTTTTGAACTGGGTTGGCCTATCCCATAGATCAAAAGCTCTGCCACCTGAACTTTCTGGTGGAGAAAGACAAAGAGCGGCATTGGCTCGCGCTATCATTATGTCTCCAGATGTCATATTGGCTGATGAGCCTACGGGTAATATCGATTGGGAAATGTCTCAAAGACTAATTCGTTTGTTGATCGAATTAAACCATATGGGTAAGACAATCGTTATTGCTACTCATGATTTAAACTTGATAAGATTTACAAAAGCTAGTGTGCAGGCGCGTGTTTTACGGATAAGCAACAAAAAAGTGCAACTTGCTGGAAGTGATTTGTAATGTCCGGCATTAAAAAAGTCTTTTTATCAGATAGATATGTAAATCAAATTGTTCCAAAAAATGGTTTCACTACACTTTTGACATTTTTTACTTCTGCATCAATGGCGTTCTTGATTGTATTTTCAGTAGCTCTTTCATCTGCAGCTGATCGTTTAGCTCAAAATTGGTCTGACTCATTAAAAAATTCTGCAACATTGCGAGTATCTGCACCTTCAATAGACTTGGAGGCACAAACAGAAGCGGCCTTGAGCGTATTGTCTACCACGAGAGGAATTGCCTCCTTTCGTGTGTTAAAGCCAGAAGAACAACAAGCACTACTCGAGCCTTGGTTTGGTCCAAAAGTTCCCATAAAAAATTTACCCATGCCCCGTCTTATCAGTATTGAAGAAGATGAAAATGGTTATGATAGAGTAGGACTAAGATTAAGGCTGGCAGCCGAAGTCCCTGCAGCAGTATTGGACGATCACACAAGGTGGCGCGAACCTCTGATTAAAGCAGCTGATCGCATTTGGTTTTTGGGTTGGTTTTCTATAGGATTAATCGTGTTGATAGTCGTTGCCATGATGACACTGGTGACCCGTGCGGCATTGTCTTCAAACAAAAAAATCATTGAGGTTTTGAGATTGGTTGGAGCAACGGATCAATATATTGCTTCGGCTTTTGTTCGAAAACTTGCAAACCAAGCTTTCTTTGGCTCTTTATTAGGATCATCCTTAGCATCTTTAACTTTATTTCTCCTACCATCTGAGTCCGATCAAGCTGCGATTTTAACAGGGCTACGATTAGAGGGGATGGAATGGATTTGGTTAGGCATAGTACCCCTGTCTTTTTCTTTTTTAACGTTTTTAACAACACGTATTTCTTCACTGAGTATCCTTAGGACCCTGACCTAATGGCTTATGCTATTCAATATACACGCTCTCTTTTTTTCCTTATCCAGATGTATCTCATGATGGTAGTTTTTGGTTTATTATTCTGTCCACTAGTCAGCCTAAATAGAAAGTATTCATATTTGGCTGTTCATGTTTGGTGCCGATGGGTTCGTTGGACAGCTTCTTGGATGGTAGGTCTTAAATCTGAAGTTAGGGGTGTAATTCCAGATCACGAATTCATTATAGCGGCAAAACACCAAAGCTTTTTTGATATAATTTTGATAGTAAGTGAAACGCCAAGGCCAAAATTTATAATGAAATCCTCATTACGTTGGGCGCCTGTCTTGGGTTGGTATGCAAAAAAAATTGGATGTGTTGCAGTTGAAAGAGGAAAAAGAACCGAAGCCATTCAAAAAATGATGTCTTCGGTTGCATCAGGTACAGCTCCGCCTGGTCAGCTTATTATTTATCCACAGGGAACCCGAGTTGCTCCAGGAGATTTTAAACCATACAAAATAGGCGTAGCAGCGCTTTATCAGCAAACTGGTCAAGAATGTTTACCTGTGGCTTGTAACGTTGGTCTTTTCTGGCCCAAGTATGGGGTTATGCGAAAGCCCGGATTGGCAGTTGTTGAGTGTTTGCCTGTAATTCCTAAAGGCTTAGAAAACTCAGATCTTATGAATGAACTTGAGAATGTTATTGAAAAAAGAACAAATGAGTTACTTGCTGAGTCAACTTTGAAATAGGGTCTAATTTAGTATGGTCATATTTTTGCGACATCTGGCCGCAAGTGGTCTGGTAAATGTCGGAAATGCAAAATTACAATTTTACTTAAGCTTTATACGATTTAGAGACGTTTATCATTGTATAGGGGACACCTAGATGAGCTATAAAACCGATATTGAGATAGCGCGTAGCGCCGATAAAAAGCCAATTCAAGAAGTTGGAGCTCACCTTGGAATTCCTGCAGAACATTTGTTACCTTTTGGTCATGATAAAGCAAAGGTGTCTCAAGAATTTATAGATAGTGTTCAGGATAGAAATAACGGGAAACTAATTCTTGTAACAGCTATAAATCCCACACCGGCTGGAGAAGGTAAAACAACAACAACTGTTGGTCTAGGTGATGGGCTCAACAAAATTGGAAAAAATGCAACGATCTGCATAAGGGAAGCATCTCTTGGGCCAAATTTTGGTATGAAAGGCGGGGCTGCCGGCGGTGGTTATTCACAAGTTATTCCAATGGAGGATATGAACCTACACTTTACAGGGGACTTTCATGCAATAACATCGGCGCATTCGCTACTCTCAGCCATGATCGATAATCATATCTACTGGGGTAATGACCTAGGTATTGATACTAGAAGGGTAGTTTGGCGCAGAGTTGTCGATATGAATGATAGGGCCTTGCGTCAAATTACGGCCTCTCTAGGGGGTGTTTCAAATGGATTTCCTAGAGAAGCAGGGTTTGACATCACGGTTGCCTCAGAAGTTATGGCAATTTTGTGCCTAGCAAAAGATCTCAACGATTTACAGACGAAATTAGGTAATATGATAGTTGCCTACAGACGTGACCGTAGCCCAGTATTTTGCCGAGATATACAGGCGGATGGGGCTATGACAGTTTTGCTGAAAGACGCGATTAAACCCAATTTGGTGCAAACTTTGGAGAATAACCCAGCATTTGTACATGGTGGGCCATTCGCCAATATAGCACATGGATGTAATTCATTAATCGCTACTCAAACAGCGCTTAAATTGTCTGATTATGTTGTGACAGAAGCTGGCTTCGGTGCAGATTTGGGTGCTGAAAAGTTTTTAAACATAAAATGCCGTAAAGCTGGCTTGTCTCCATCTGTCATAGTGCTTGTTGCAACCATTCGTGCAATGAAGATGAATGGTGGTGTGGCAAAGGAAGACTTAGGCCAAGAAAATGTGAGTGCCGTTGAGTCTGGCTGTGCAAATTTGGGCTGTCATATAGAGAATTTGAAAAGTTTTGGTGTACCGGTGATTGTGGCAATTAATCATTTTGTTAAAGACACGCAAAATGAGATAAATGCCGTCATGGAATTTGTTACGAGCCAGGGCGCGGAAGCTATTGTATCAAAACATTGGGAGTTTGGATCAGAGGGTTCAGTAGATTTGGCAAAACGAGTAGCAGAAATTGCTGACTCAGACATATCTGATTTCGCACCAATCTATCCTGACAACATGCCACTTGCTGAAAAAATACAAACAATTTGTAAAAGAATTTACAGGGCTGACGAAGCGCTTATGGATAAGAGGATACGTGATCAGTTGAGGCAATGGGAAGATCAAGGATACGGTGATTTGCCTATTTGTATGGCAAAGACACAATACAGTTTTTCAACTGACCCCAACTTACGTGGTGCACCAACCGGCCATAGTGTGCCAGTTCGTGAAGTCAGGATTAGTGCAGGGGCGGGCTTTATTGTTGTTGTATGTGGTGAAATTATGACAATGCCAGGTTTGCCTAGAGTACCTGCAGCAGAGTCCATTTATCTCAATCGCTTTGGTGAAATAGAAGGGTTGTTCTAAACTTGAATTTAATGTTTTACGTAATAAAACTTTAAGTTCAGGAGATCGCGATGACAGAGCTTACAAAACCGGATGATTGTAAAAGTATGGAAGAATTGCGTCATCAAATTGATAAGTTGGATATCAAAATAGTTAAACTTTTAGCCAAGCGTTCAAAGTTTATAGATCGAGCAACTGATTTGAAAAGTATAAACGGGATGCCTGCAAGAATTCCTGATAGAATTGAAAGTGTTGTGTCAAATGCGCGGGAGGCTGCGCAAGAACTAGATCTTGACTCAGATTTGGTTGAAAAAATCTGGAGAATTCTGATTGAGTGGTCGATTCAAAGAGAAGCAGAAATTATTCGCGAAGAATAAATTTATTTCCTCTAACTTTAATGGATACTGACGATGGTAGCGCAAATAATAGACGGCAAGCTTTTCTCTCAAAGACTCAGAGATAAAGTTGCTCTGAACGTGGCAGATTTAAAAAATAACCACAAAATCATACCAGGTCTCGCAGTGGTGCTAGTGGGCGAGGATCCAGCAAGCCAAGTTTATGTTAAGTCGAAAGGTAAGCAAACAAAAGAAGCAGGCATGAATTCTTACGAATATAAACTGAAAGAAGATACGTTGGAACTGGATCTTCTTAAGTTGGTAAACGATTTAAATAATGATGACGCTGTGCATGGAATTTTAGTTCAATTGCCATTACCACCGCACATCAATGAAGAGGCTGTAATAAACGCAATTGATCCTGCCAAAGATGTCGATGGTTTCCATATTTCTAACGTTGGTCTACTTGCCACAGGTCAATCTTCCATGGTCCCGTGCACACCACTAGGTTGTTTGCTAATGCTAAAAGAATTTCATGGATCTTTATCAGGTATGGATGCAGTAGTTGTTGGTCGCTCCAATATAGTCGGTAAACCAATGGCGCAACTTTTGTTAAATGAGAGTTGCACCGTTACCATTACGCATTCCAGAACTAAAGACTTAGAACAAGTTGTTGGACGGGCTGATATTATTGTAGCAGCAGTGGGTAAAGCAGAAATAGTCAAGGGTAATTGGATCAAGCCTGGAGCCACGCTTATCGACGTTGGTATCAATAGAGTTGAGGGAAGCGATGGAAGTAAACGGCTTGTTGGAGATGCCGAATTCTCAAGTTGCTCCGAAGTTGCTGGTGCTATCACCCCGGTTCCTGGTGGTGTCGGTCCAATGACTATTGCTTGCTTATTGGTAAATACTCTAGTTGCTTGTTGCCGCAAATATGGTCTCTCTGAGCCTGACATTAAATTAAGCTAATTAGCTTTAGAAATTGGGACTGGATAAACCTCCTCTCCGATCATTATAGCGATGGCTTTTGTTTGCATAATCGAACTTAGTGGTTCGCGATTGCAATACAGGCCTCCAGTGTAAGTACCATAGGCTGGCATTATTACGCGATTATCGTCGATTAAAAAACAAGCTTTTGTAAAAGTTTGGCCTTTAAGCCTTAACTTTATTTTGGGATGATAATGGCCAGATATCTCGTAACTTTCTTTTGTATTTGCAATATGTTGAAAATTAATTTTTCCAATCTCTATAGACTGTACGAAACTCCCCCCTAAAGCTTTAGGTGATGGGTCGTGGTTCCCAGAAATCCATATCCATTCTTTACCCTCTTGCATCTTTTGAATCCAAAGGATTTCATCTTTTGGAAGGAACCTATCTCCTTCGTTATCGTCAAAACTGTCACCAAGACAAATAATCATTCTTGCCTTTGTAGTTTTAAGATCTTTTTCTAGTCTTAACAGTGTGTCTTGGTTTTCATAAGGAGGGATCCAAGATTGTCCCTTTCTAGCTAATCTATTCGACTTACCGAAATGAAGATCTGAAACACATAGCAAGGATTTGGATGGCCACCAGAGAGCCCCAGAGGGCAAGGCCACCAATTCATTTTCTAAAATAGAAAACTTAAAATTATCCATTTTTGTAACTATTCCCAATGTAATAATAATTTTTTTCTACAGTCCGGCTTCTTTCATAAGCGAATTTGCCTCATTTTTTAATAATAGTTCTTTAGCCTGGCCCTCAATAGGTATAGTCCCCACCTCCAGTAACATTGGTGCGGCTAAAGGCGAAACATGTGGAAGATTTTTGTGAATAATATTATCTTCTACCCTTTTGAACATTTCTTCTATTCGGCTGAAATCAATTAATCCTTTCATGGCTTCGTCTTTTGTAATTTTTAAAAGTAGGTGAGCTGGATCGTATTTGACTAGAGTGTCGTATAATATATCTGAAGAAAAAGTTGTCTGGCGTCCAGATTTTCTAAGGCCTGGTAAATTCCGATCAATTAAGCCAGATATTGAAGCCACAGCTTTAAATGTTCTTTTCATTAAAGCGTTACCTGAAAACCATTTATCGAGCCCTAATTCAATTTCGCTGAATTTGAATAATTGGATTGGGTTTTCTACTTTTTCTAATCCCCATATCAGCGTTGCATAATCATTAGCCACAAAGCCTAGTGGAGCGAGGTTTAACTCCTCTAATCTTTTTGACAGAATTAATCCTAATGTTTGGTTGGCATTTCTCCCAGCAAACCCATAAACTACTAGATAGTGACGTGACTTTCTAAAAAACGTCTCAATTAACAAACTATTTCGAACCGGCAGCTGAGAAAATTCTTTTTGTTTGTTTAGCCAATTTACTGTGTCTGCTGGTAAATCTTTCCAATTTTGGTTTTCAAAGCTGTCTAAAATTCTATCGCTTAGTTTGGTGCTTGTTGCAAATTTAGTCCCCATAAAAGTTGCAATTTTTGGCTGTTTATTTGCATTATGAGTTACCTCTACTATCATTTCGCGTAAGCTTTCGAAACGAACTATTTTACCTCCTATTAAAAAAGTATCACCTTTCGTCAAAGAGGCCGCAAACGCTTCTTCAATTTCTCCGAGAGGTTTTCCGCCACTTCGACGATGTGTTCGCACTTTCAGTGTCTCAGTATCTTGAATGGTCCCGACATTCATTCTTATTTTATTTGCAATTCTTGGATCACGTAAAATTAAATTTCCTGAGTGGTCTAATTTTAGTCTATGCCATTGTTCATATCGATTAAGGGCATAACCTCCATTGATACAAAACCCCATGCATTCTTTAAATTCTTCGTGAGTTAAATTTTTATACGCACCAATTTGTTTTATTTCCTCAAATAATTTGGACGGCAAAATTTTCCCCGAACAAGCCACAAGTAAAATATGTTGACATAATACGTCCAAGGATCCTGACGCTATTGGCTCGCCATCTAAATCCTTATCTCTAACGGCTTCTAGCGCTGCTTGGCATTCAACAATTTCGAATTTATTTGCTGGTACAATTATGGCTTTGGAGGGTGTATTGTAAGTATGGTTTGCCCGCCCAATTCTCTGCACAAGTCTTTTTATGTTTTTTGGCGCGCCTACTTGAATGACAAGGTCAACTTCATTCCAGTCTATCCCTAAGTCCAGTGTGCCAGTACAAACAACTGCTCTTAATTCACCTTTCGTTATAGCTGCCTCAACGCGTTTGCGTTGCGCCAAATCCAGACTTCCATGGTGGATAGCTACAGGCAAGTTGTCTTGATTATTTAGCCAAAGATTATGAAAAAAGATTTCAGCCTGAGCTCGTGTGTTATGAAAAATAAGTGTTGTTTTGTGTTTCGATATTTGTTCCAAGACATCTAGAACGGCATATGTCGCTCCGGCTCCTGACCAGGGAGGTGAAGCGGTTGTCTGTAGCATAGAAATATTTGGATCGGGTCCAGGTTCAGCAAATATTATTGGGCAATTATTTTCATTTTCTGATATGAAACCTGCTATTTCTTGCGGATGATCAACTGTTGCCGACAAACCCAGTTTGCGAAGGTTTTTTGAGATTGATTGCAAGCGAGAGATTGCTAGCAATAGCTGATGACCACGTTTATTTTCAACGAGTGCATGTATCTCGTCAATTATTATTCTTTCTAAATTTGCGAAGAGTGCGTTGGCCTCTGGAAAAGAGATTAATAATGCCAGGCTCTCAGGAGTGGTTAATAGGATTTGGGGAGGATCAATTCGTTGACGCCGTTTTGTTTTGGCTGTTGTATCGCCTGTTCTATCCTCCACTCTTATATTAAGACCCATTTCTTCAATTGGGATCATTAAATTTCTTTTGATATCGGCTGCTAAAGCCTTCAAGGGGGAAACGTAAACCGTATGAAGGCCAGAGAAATTCACTCGATCTAGCTCAATTAATGTTGGAAGGAAGCCAGACAAAGTTTTTCCAGAACCAGTTGGGGCGATTAGAAGTTGTGATTTCCTATCTGAATTGGTTAGAACGTCTATTTGATGAGTGTGCAAAGCCCAGTTTCTTTTGTTTATCCAATTTTGAAACTTTTGGGGTAAAGCATATGTACTCATTAAAAATTTTAAGAAAAATTAATTTACTATTTTGGCTATTGTAGCACTTCGAATTTTTTCTTCAGAAACTCCAGTGGCGCATTCAATGATTTCTAAACCTCCCGGCACAACATCCAAAACTCCTAAATTTGTAATTATTCTGTTCACAACACCTTTGCCTGTAAGTGGTAAAGTGCACTCTTTTAATACCTTAGAGTCTCCATGTTTGTTAGTATGATCCATAACAACCACAACGCGTCCGACACCAGATACTAAATCCATAGCGCCCCCCATTCCTTTAACGAGTTTTCCAGGTATCATCCAATTAGCTAAGTCGCCATTTTCGGCAACTTCCATTGCTCCCAATATGGCCATCGCTATTTTACCTCCTCGGATCATTCCAAAAGAAGTCGCACTATCAAAGTATGCGGTTTGTGGAAGCTCTGTAATCGTTTGCTTCCCGGCATTTATCAAATCAGGGTCCTCTTCACCTTCAAATGGAAATGGTCCCATACCAAGCATGCCATTCTCTGACTGAAGTGTGACGCTTATTCCTTCTGGAATATAGTTTGATACCAATGTTGGAATTCCAATACCGAGATTTACATACATTCCGTCTTCAAGTTCCATTGCTGCACGAGCAGCCATCTGATTTCGATCCCACATTTGTCTATCCTTTAGGCTGCTGCACTCGTTGTTCGCTGCTCAATTCGCTTCTCATGTTTTCCTTGAATAATTTTATGAACATAAATTCCTGGAAGATGGATCAAATCTGGGTCAAGCGAACCTGTAGGCACAATCTCTTCCACCTCTACCACACAAACTTTACCACACATCGCGGCCGGAGGATTAAAATTTCTCG
This sequence comes from Marinovum sp., assembly GCA_002691045.1. Taxonomy (GTDB): domain Bacteria; phylum Pseudomonadota; class Alphaproteobacteria; order Rhodobacterales; family Rhodobacteraceae; genus Salinivivens. The sequence goes on along the minus strand of NZGN01000044.1, from coordinate 14,476 downwards.
CTGTTTTTCTAAATATGAGGTTCCCTGTTTCATCTGCTTTCCAGGCTTTAACAATTGAAAGATCTGCGAAAAGGCTCTCTTCCAATATATAGGTTTCCCCATTGAAATTTTTATGCTCTTTTCCATCAGCGATAACGGTTCCAACACCTGTTTTTGTGTAAAAACCAGGTATCCCACAACCTGCTGCTCGCATTCTCTCGGCTAGTGTTCCTTGAGGATTAAATTCTAGTTCGAGTTCTCCTGCGAGGTATTGCCTCATAAACTCGGCATTTTCGCCCACATAAGAAGATATCATCTTTTTTACTTGCCGCGATTGGAGCAATATTCCGATTCCAAAATCGTCAACGCCGGCATTATTTGAAGCAAAAGTTAAATCTTTGGTTCCAGCATTTTTAATTGCTTCCAGTAACAATTCTGGAATTCCACATAGACCAAAACCTCCAGCGGCAATAAACATTCCATCGAAAAGCAAACCATCAAGAGCTTCCTCAGCTGTGTTATAAACTTTTTGCATTGAAGTATTTCCTTTCTAAGATTTGGAACGCAGAAATAAACTTAACAAAATTTATTTTTTCTTGCCCTTCTTTTTTCCTTTCGCAGCTTTTTCAGAAATAAGAATTAAAGCTTGTTCCATCGTAATTTTTTCTGGGTCTTGGTCTTTTGGTATTGTGGCATTGATTTTTGCGAATTTTACATAGGGGCCATAGCGCCCATCCATAACATTCACTGGGCCACCACCATCGGGATGGTCTCCAAGCTCTTTAAGAGCCTTTGAAGCGCCCCCACGACCGCTATTAGCGGATGCTTTTTTTGCTAGTTCTTCGACGGCTCTATTCATTCCTATAGTAAAAACATCCTCAGGTTCTTTTAAATTTGCATAGGTTCTTCCATGACGAACAAAAGGTCCGTATCTCCCAATGCCTGCCTCTATAATTTGGCCGTCTTCAGGATGCGGGCCAATTTCCCTCGGTAGGTTTAGAAGTTTTATAGCTTTTTCGATTTCCATTTCTGATGCTAACCACCCTTTTGGCAAACTTGCTCTCGGAGGCTTTTTATTGTCTTCCGAAGTTTCACCAAGTTGGATGTAAGGTCCATACCGACCGTTTTTTAAGAATATTTGATCTCCATCATATTCACCAAGCAGACGGTCAGCGGCTTCTTCTATATCGCCTGATATTGGTCGGGTGAACTTACATTCAGGATAATTTCCACACCCAACAAACCCACCGGTTCGTGATGATTTCAAATGAAGTTGGCCATTTCCACATTTGGGGCATTTTCTTGGATCGACCCCGTCTTCTTTTACTGGGTAAAGTTGTGGAGCTAATGCATCATCAAGAACATCTAAAACTTCTGTAATCCGAAGATCTGAAGTTTCAGCAATAGCCTGCGAAAAGTCATCCCAAAAACGGCCTAGAAGCTCTTTATAATTGCCCTTACCTGCGCTTACAGCGTCGAGTTGATTTTCTAAACTCGCCGTAAAATCGAATTCTACGTAGCGTTTGAAAAAATTTAAAAGGAAAATGGTGACTATTCGTCCTTTATCCTCAGGAAGCAATCTATTTTTTTCTTTTCTAACGTATTCTCTATCCTGGATCGTTGTGACGATATTAGCATAAGTTGAAGGCCTACCTATGCCTAGCTCCTCCATTTTTTTAACAAGGCTGGCTTCTGTATATCGGGGTGGCGGTTGGGTGAAGTGCTGCTCAGGGTCTATGCTTATCTTTTCAATATTCTCACCCTGTGTCAATTGGGGAAGACGGCTCTCATCTTCTGATCGTTCAGCATCATCGCGGCTTTCTTCATACACTTTGAGAAAGCCCTCAAACAGCACAACTTGCCCATTGGCTCTCAGCGTAACTTCTTTATCAGCGCTTTGAATATCTGCAGAGGTTCTTTCTAATTTTGCAGTTGCCATCTGACACGATATCGTTCTTTTCCAAATTAAGTCGTATAATTTGAACTGATCTTGATCTGAAAGTTTCAGCTGTTTGGCATCTTTAGAAATAGAAGTAGGACGGATACATTCATGCGCTTCCTGGGCATTTTTTGCTTTATTTTTGTAGAATCTAGGCGATGAAGGAAGGAACTTTTCTCCGTACCTTTCCTTGATGGCTTCACGTGTAGAAGTAACTGCCTCAGGCGCCATGTCGATACCGTCTGTCCTCATATAGGTTATATGTCCAGCTTCATATAATCTCTGAGCGGCTTGCATCGTCTGTCTAGCACCCATTCCGTATTTCCTACTAGCCTCTTGTTGCAATGTTGAGGTCATAAACGGGGCATAAGGATTTCTGCTGACAGGTTTGCTTTCAACAGATGAAACTAGGAGTTCGCGGGTTGCTATCGCCTGCGCGGCTAATTCTGCTTCCGAACCACTTTTTAAATCATATTTGTCTAATTTAGTTCCCGCTATATTTATTAGCTTTCCTTCAAACAATTGACCTCTTGGGGTCTTCAAAGAGGCTTTTACGGACCAATATTCCTTTGGTTTAAAAGCTTCAATTTCGATTTCTCGTTCTACTATTAACCTCAAGCAAACGGACTGAACTCTTCCCGCTGATTTTGCACCGGGTAATTTACGCCACAAAACTGGCGATAGATTAAAACCAACAAGATAATCGAGCGCTCTTCTAGCTAGATAAGCGTGCACTAAAGGTGCATCTATTTCTCTGGGGTTCTCCATTGCTTCTGAAACTGCTGATTTGGTAATGGCGTTAAAAACGACCCTACTTACGGGTGTGTCGCTAGTGATAACTCGCTTTTTTCGTAGCGTTTCTTCTAGATGCCAGCTTATAGCTTCACCTTCACGATCAGGGTCGGTGGCTAATATTAATTCGTTATCATGTTTGAGAGCATCAGCAATGGCTTTTACATGTTTTTTGCTATCCGCGCCAATTTCCCATTTCATATCAAATCCGTTATCAGGATTAACTGAACCATCTTTTGGAGGTAAATCTCTCACATGCCCATAAGATGCTAAAACGGTGTAATCAGAGCCCAAATATTTATTTATGGTTTTGGCTTTTGCTGGTGACTCTACAACAACTACTGGCATCAAAAATCCTTTCGACTCACGGGTGTGGCTTAGCGCGGGAACATGGCGATAGCTGGGTGGGTTTGTCAATCCTGCTTGTAAAAAATTAATTTTAAAAACAAAATAGATGATGTTGACTTACAAAAATCAAAAACAAACCTAGTTAGAAACTCCTCCAACCGTGAGGCCGCTGATGTAAAGGCTTGGCTGCCCGACCCCAACAGGAACCCATTGTCCAGCTTTACCACAATTTCCAATTCCGGGATCTAGACTTAGGTCATTTCCTATACCTTTAATTTTTTTGAGTGCGGAGGCACCATCTCCTATTAAAGTTGCGCCTTTGACTGCCTCGGCAATTTTACCATCCCTGACTCTGTAGGCTTCTGTACAAGAGAAAACAAATTTTCCATTTGTTATATCTACTTGCCCACCACCAAACCCAACGGCGTATAAGCCGTTTTTTAAATTTTGGACTAAATTTTTTGGATCTTCATTTCCGGCCTGCATGTATGTGTTGGTCATCCTTGGCATGGGAGCATGCGCATAGCTTTGTCGGCGCCCGTTACCTGTAGATTTTAGACCCATTAGTCTTGAGTTTTGACGGTCATGCATGTAGCCAACTAATTTTCCGTCATCGATAAGCTTAGTCTTTTGACTTGGCGTCCCCTCATCATCAATTGTTATTGAACCGCGTCGATTTGGAATAGTCCCATCATCGAAAACTGTTACTCCGGGGGCAGCGATACGTTTTCCCATCAATTCACTGAAAGCGCTTGTTTTTTTTCTGTTAAAGTCTGCTTCAAGGCCATGACCGATAGCTTCATGTAACAAAATGCCTGGCCATCCTGGACCTAAAACTAAATCCATAACGCCTGCTGGTGCTGGCCTTGCTTCGAGATTGACCTTTGCTATTCTCAATGCCTCCGAGGCTGCACTTTTCCAAGTTTCTGGTTTTAGAAAGCTTAGCAATTTACTACGGCCACCAATACCGGTGTATCCATTTTCCCTTCGGCCATCTTTTTCAACTAAAAGTGATATATTAAACCGTACCATAGGCCTTATGTCAGAAAAAGAAGCGCCATCGGGTCTTAAGATAAGAATTTTTTGGGTAGAAGCAGAAATTGTGGCCGTTACTTGTTTGATACGTGGATCAAGATTGCGACTAAAATCGTCAATTTCCTGCAGTAGTTTTACTTTTTCTGAAAAGGGTAATTCGGAAATTGGTTCAAGTGGATCATACAATTTTTTACTTTGCCTTAATGGTGAATCTGCAAAGTTAGATACTTCTCCTTGTGAAGCATGTTGAACAGTTGGTACCATTTTCAAAAGTGCGGAGTGCGATAATTCAGTTGAGTGCGCATATCCAGTTATTTCACCATAAACTGAACGCAGGCCCATTCCTTCTGAAGTGTCAAAGTTTGCAGATCTTACTCTTCCGTCGTCAAAGGTTATCGTTTCTGTTTGCCTCTGTTCAAAAAATAACTCGCCATCATCTGAATTCATTGTAGCTAACTTCAATGAGTTTAAGGCGTCGTCCTGAGAAAGATCTGTTCCAAATGGGTTAAATTCGCAAGTTTTCATATTCGTCCCTACATAAGCTCTAACTGCAATATTTTTAAATAAAAAAAGCGTCCGTTTGCCGCAAGTATTCTTCTTTATCTCTTTGTCAAAATATGATTTTAAACGACATTGAATACAATAGGATTCCATCTATATGTAGTTTGTTGTTTTCAATTTGACACGAATACTGAAAAATCAGGGTGAAAAATGCGAATAAAATCAATATTAATCGGTGCAATCTCTGGCTTCGTTGCGCTGCCTGTTAGTGCTGGAGAAGGCCTCGAAATAATTGGGCAACCTGTAGCTGATGGTATTGGCTTTCAGCCGGCTGCCACAAAACTGGCTCGAGATCTACAATGGTTGGATGGGATGGTTTTAATAATCATCACTGCAATAACGGTTTTTGTTCTAGGCCTATTAGCATATGTAATAGTACGGTATAACCGAAAGGCTAACCCAACTCCTAGTACATTTACACACAATTCACCCGTCGAAGTCGCATGGACCGTTATACCAATTGTTATTTTAGTGTTCATCGGAGCATTTTCTTTGCCGGTATTGTTTGATCAACAAAAAATACCTGAGGGTGAAGTAAATATTAAAGTTACAGGGTATCAATGGTATTGGGGATATGAATACGTAGATGAAGGCTTTGAATTTGAAAGCTTCCTGATTGGCGATGGGAAGGTACTTACACCAGAAGTTGAGCTCGAGTTGCAAGAAGCAGGCTATACTCGCGACCAATTTTTACTCGCTACCGATACTGCCGTAGTTGTTCCAGTAGACAAAACAGTTGTAATGCAAGTTACTGGTGCTGACGTTATTCACAGTTGGACTATACCCGCTTTTGGCGTGAAGCAGGATGCGGTACCTGGAAGGTTAGGCCAACTTTGGTTTAAGGCTGAGAAGGAGGGCATATACTTTGGGCAGTGCTCTGAGTTGTGTGGGAAAGATCACGCTTACATGCCGATCACAGTAAAGGTGGTTAGTCAGGATGCTTATGCGACATGGTTGTCGGCAGCGAAAGCGGAGTATGCTGGCGTTTTTCAGTCTTACAATGTTGCGGAAGCATCTCAATAGTAGGATGTAACTTCTACGTTTATATACCATTGCAAAAAGGTTAGCCATGGCAGAAGCAAGTATAGATAAACTTTACTCAGACGAACCTGAGTTTGGAGATTTCTTTGCTTTACTTAAGCCTAGAGTTATGTCGCTGGTTGTATTTACAGCAATAGCTGGAGTTTTAGCGGCTCCTGGGGTAATCCACCCATTTGTAGCGTTTGTATCAATTTTATTTATCGCGCTGGGTGGCGGTGCTTCTGGTGCTTTAAATATGTGGTATGACGCTGATATCGATGGAGTCATGGCGCGAACCAAACGACGACCAGTTCCGTCTGGAAAAATTTCCGCAAATGAAGCAAAGGATTTCGGCCTTGCTTTGTCGGCGCTTTCAATTGTTATGCTTGGACTTGCGTCCAATTGGTTGGCGGCCTTTTTACTTGCTTTCACTATATTCTTTTACGTGGTCGTTTATACTATGTGGTTAAAAAGGTTAACGCCACAAAATATTGTCATTGGTGGAGCTGCTGGGGCATTTCCTCCAATAATAGGTTGGGCTGTTGTGACAGGCAATATTGGCTTTGAAAGTCTCCTAATGTTTGCCCTTATTTTTGTTTGGACACCTCCTCATTTTTGGTCGCTGGCACTTTTTATGAAAGATGACTACGACAATGCTAATGTTCCAATGCTGACTGTAACTAACGGTAGACGTTCCACAAGAAATCACATTTTAGTTTATTCATTAGCCTTAGCTACCGTCTCTTTAGCTATTTATTTCTCCTCTCTTGGAGGGCCTATTTATTTCGTAATGGCCATGTTGCTAAATTTGAAACTCGTTTTTGCGGCTTTTAAATTGTGGTTGCGCTCTGAAACTCAGTGCATTGTGGATAATTCTATTTTGGAAAGAAAGTTTTTTAAATTTTCCCTTATTTATCTTTTCATTCATTTTGGAGTTATTATTTTAGAAGCGAAAATTAATATTCCTTGGCCAGGAGTTTAAAAATGAGCTTTGGACGGGAACATGATTTACATAAACGCCGCAAGGGCAGAAATGTTGGTCTCGGCCTTGTTTTAATTGGTTTTGTTGCAGTTATATTTGGTTTAACGGTTGTTAAAGTAACAGAAGGTGAGTTTGCTGAGGCTTTATCGGGAGTGGCCCGTGGTGAGTAAGAAAGCAAAAAACAAAACAGTCATCCAAACGGTAAGCGTTGTTATTTTTATGGGTGCTATGGCTTGGGCATCCGTACCTTTTTACGATTGGTTTTGCAGAGTAACTGGATTTGGGGGCATTACCCAAGTGGCAGAAAGTGGATCAGATACGGTGCTCAGCAAAACAATGAAAGTGCGATTTGATGCCTCACTGGAGAGGAATATGCCTTGGGAGTTCAAGCCAGCTCAAAGGGAAATGGAGATCCAAATTGGTGCAACCGGTTTGGCATTTTATGAAGCTTATAATCCTACCGATCGACCGGTGGCGGGAACAGCAAGTTATAATGTAACTCCATATGAAGCAGGAGGTTTTTTCAGTAAGATTGACTGTTTTTGTTTTGAGGAACAGATTTTAATGCCAGGTGAACGCGTGCAGATGCCTGTAACTTTCTTTGTAGACCCGGAAATAGTAGATGACCGTGACGCAAAATACACCAAAGTGATCACACTTTCATACACTTTTTATGAAAAAGAATTACCGCTGGAACAGGAAAATGCCAGCTTAAATAGAAAAATTAACTTCAACCAACTCCTAAGTGAGGGGAACTCAAATGGCACATGAAAAAAACCACGATTACCACATACTTAACCCATCTATATGGCCGTTCATTGGCTCAATTGCAGCCTTTGTAATGCTTTTTGGGGCAGTTGTCTTTTTTCATAGTGAAAATCCGTGGATGTTTATTGCAGGCTTTGTAGGTGTATTGTTTGTGATGTATGTCTGGTGGTCTGACACAGTAAAAGAAAACCAAGTTGGCGATCACACGCCAGTGGTTTTGATTGGACTCAGATATGGCTTCATTTTGTTTATAATGTCGGAAGTTATGTTTTTTTTGGCTTGGTTTTGGAGTTTTTTTAAACATGCTATGTATCCCATGGGGGAGATGAGCCCCCTGCAAGACGGTCAGTTCCCCCCAGCAGGAATAGAAGTTTTTGACCCTTGGCATTTGCCCCTGATAAATACCCTAATTTTATTATGCTCCGGTGCGGCAGCAACATGGGCACACCACGCAATTGCCCACGATGAAGATAGAAAATCGATGATACAAGGTCTTGTCGTTGCTGTAGGTTTGGGCGTTCTGTTTACAGTTTTTCAAGCGTATGAATATCAACATGCTGCATTTGGCTTCTCAGGAAATATCTACGGAGCAAACTTTTTCATGGCTACCGGTTTTCATGGATTTCATGTGATTGTTGGCACAATATTTTTAGCCATATGCATGTTGCGTGCTATGCGGGGTCATTTCACGAAAGATCAACATCTCGGGTTTGAAGCTGCCGCATGGTATTGGCACTTTGTTGACGTAGTATGGCTATTTTTGTTTGCTGCTATTTACGTGTGGGGAAGCGTTGGCGCAACAATTCACTAAAATGTCGTTGAGATATTTTGATCTACTAATTTAGAAAAAATATAAATAAAAAGCGCGCAAATCTCCGCGCGCTTTTTTTTGAGTGAAATTTTATGCCACATAAGTTTTTTGCAGGATTTTTTATTATTCTTGGGACTGCTGTTTTGCTTTATCTAGGTCAATGGCAACTTGATCGTCTCGGGTGGAAACAGTCTATTTTAAAAGATATTGAGAGTAAAATTTCTGGCACACCGCAGTCCCTGCCAGATTCTATAAATGAGATTGAGCACAAGTATTTACCGGTAGAAGTTTCTGGGAAGCTTGATGATAATTTTATAAAAATAATGGTAAGCCAAAAATTTATTGGGGCTGGTTACCGAATAATTGCTCCATTAAAGACAATAAACAGTCTTACCATTTTGGTAGATTTAGGCTTTGTCCGCCATGATTTTGTATCAAAGATTAAATTAATCGAGAATGTAGATATAGTTGGTAATTTGCATTGGCCAAAAGAAATTGATTTTTTTACTCCCGACCCAGATAAAACAAACAACCTTTGGTATGCTAGGGATGTAGATGAATTATCAAAACATTTAGGCTCGGAGCCGATTTTGGTTATTGCTAAAAGTTTCAGTCCTCAAATTGAATATATAGACCCGCTTCCTATAAATACATTGAATATCCCTAACAATCACAAGCAGTATGCAATCACCTGGTTTTCGCTGGCATTTATTTGGCTTGGGATGGGAGCGTTTTTCATTTATAGAACGAGCGCCAGCAGAGGTCAGAAAAAATGAAATATATATCTACCCGTGGGAAAGCCCCGGTTTTGAATTTTGAGGAAGCGATGCTAACTGGGCTTGCAAGAGATGGTGGTCTTTACGTACCTGAGACTATTCCAAGCTTTTCTGATGATGAAATCCAATCAATGGCGGACCTTAGTTATGAAGAAATAGCTTTCAAGGTTATTGCACCTTTCGTAGGGGATTGCTTTTCTGACAAAGAAATTATGGAAATTATAAATCGAGCCTATGCTGGCTTTGGACATTCTGAGCGGGCTCCTCTAGTTGAATTGGAGAACAACCATTTCCTTTTAGAGCTATTTCATGGCCCAACCCTAGCTTTCAAAGATTTTGCTATGCAGCTCATTGGCCAGTTCTTTCAATTTTCATTAGAGCGGCGACAATCAAGGGTAACAATTGTTGGAGCTACGAGTGGAGATACTGGTAGCGCTGCAATTGAAGCATTTCGAGGTTTAGCTGCGGTTGATGTTTTTATTTTATATCCTGATGGCAGAGTTTCTGACGTTCAGAGAAAGCAAATGACTACCCCTTCAGAAAAAAATGTACATGCATTGGCTATCAATGGTCACTTTGACGACTGTCAAGCTCGTTTGAAAGATATGTTTAACGATTTTGAATTTAGAGATGGTGTGAACTTGGCTGGTGTGAACTCAATAAACTGGGCCAGAGTTCTGGCTCAAGTTGTATATTATTTCTCATCAGCAGTTAAGCTAGGAGCTCCAAATAAAAAAATTAGTTTCAGTGTGCCAACAGGGAATTTTGGAGATATATTTGCAGGTTTTGTAGCAAAAAAAATGGGCCTTTCAATTGATCGTTTGGTCGTAGCTACAAATCAAAATGATATACTTCACAGGTGTCTCACTTCTGGAGTTTATAAAACAGATAAAGTTTTGCCCAGTATCAGCCCATCCATGGATATTCAGGTAAGTTCGAATTTTGAGCGAGCACTTTTTTATGCTGCCGATTGTGATAGTAAAAAAGTTTCGGTTTTAATGGATGAACTGAAAAATACTGGCCAGTTCAAGGTTTCTGAAAGCTTATTGGAGAAGTTACAAGAGTGTTTTGTCAGTGGAAGAGTTTCTGAAGAGGAAACTCTTTCTGAGATCGCTTATAGTTATCAAAAATATTCTGAAATATTGTGTCCTCACTCAGCAGTTGGGGTGTTTGTAGGACGAAAACAGAGCGATGCAGACGTTCCTATGGTAACACTTGCTACAGCTCATCCAGCTAAGTTTCCAAAAGCTGTAGAAAAAGCGACTTCAATATATCCTAAGTTGCCGTCACGAATGGCTGATCTATTTGATCTTAAGGAAAGAATAACAATTGTGGAAAACAACCTTCAGTCTATAGAATCTGTTGTCAGGGAGCGGATCCAAACATGAGCATAAAACATCATAAGTTAAGTAACGGTTTTCAGGTGATCACTGAGAATATGCCAGGTTTGAAATCCGCATCTCTTGGAATTTGGATTTCTGCCGGTGGACGCCACGAAAGGCGCGAACAAAACGGCATTGCTCATTTTTTGGAGCATATGGCATTCAAGGGTACAAAAACAAAATCTGCTCTGGATATAGCGGAAGCTATTGAGAATGTAGGTGGATATATCAACGCATATACCTCTAGAGAAACGACCGCTTATTTTGTTCGTGTTTTGAACGAAGATGTTGAAATGGCAGCTAATATTTTGGCGGATATACTGCGAAACTCTGTTTTTGACCAGCGGGAGATCGATGTAGAAAGAGGGGTCATACTGCAAGAAATTGGTCAAACTTTAGATACCCCAGACGATATAGTTTTTGATTGGTTACAAGAGACGGCTTATCCAGAACAATCTTTAGGACGATCTATTCTTGGCCCAAGTGAAAACATTTCTAGGTTTTCTAGAGAAGATTTGTCTACCTTTGTTGGTGAGCACTACAGCCCCGATCGAATGATTCTTTCTGCTGCAGGTGGGGTTGACCATGAAAAGCTGTGCGTATTGGCCGAAAATGCCTTTGGTGATCTTAAAAAACCACAATCAACTTACCGATCAAAGTCGGCAGCTTTTTCAGGAGGTGAGTTTCGAAAGGATAAAAGTCTTGAGCAAGCGCATTTTGCTTTAGCTTTTGAAAGCCCAAGTTACAAAAGTCCTGATATCTATACAGCGCAGGTTTATTCTATTGCGTTGGGTGGAGGCATGTCGTCAAGATTATTTCAACAAATCAGAGAAAAGCGTGGCCTTTGTTATTCTATTTTTGCACAGGCGGGAGCTTTTTCTGATACTGGTTTGACGACTATTTATGCAGGCACATCAGGGGAACAAATACCTGATTTATCAAAATTAACGGTTAATGAATTAAAAAGAGTGGCAACAGATCTTTCAGAAGTTGAAGTAACAAGGGCCAGATCTCAAATGAAAGCTGGTCTGCTTATGGGTTTGGAAAGTCCTTCGAGTAGAGCCGAAAGACTTGCTAGGATGATTCAAATCTGGGGTAAAGTTCCTAGTTTGGACGAGACCATCGAAAAGATTGATGCTGTAAACCTGGATAAAGTTAGAGCTTATGCTGAAAATGTGGTCACTCAAGCTCAGTTTGCAATGGCGCTTTATGGCCCAATTTCCTCAGCACCATCGTTACAAGAATTGGATGCGCTTAGAGCAGCTTAATGTTTTCATTCAGGCCAAAAATTAGGATCACTACAGATCGGTTAATACTAAGACCGCCTATGCATCTTGATTTTAAGAATTGGAAAGAAGTTCGCCATTTAAGTAGAGATTTTTTAACGCCTTGGGAACCCAAGTGGGCCGAAGATCACCTAACACGTAAGTCGTTTTCAAACAGAGTTTATTGGTCTAGGCGAGCAATTAATCAAGGTACTGGGATGCCATTATTGCTTTTTGATAATGAGACAGAACAATTATATGGAGCTATTACTTTAGATAATATTAGACGAGGCCCCACCCAATGTGGGACATTAGGATATTGGATTGGCGAAGAATACGCCCGACGCGGTTTTATGACCGAAGCAATAAATGCAGTCGTTCAGTATGCGTTTATTGACCTTGATCTTAGTAGGATAGAAAGTGCCTGCTTGGCGGACAACAAGCCTTCTCGTGGCGTTCTTGAAAAATGTGGATTTAAATATGAAGGTGTTGCTCAAGCATATATACAGATAAATGGCCGCTGGAGAACACATGTTTTATATTCTGCCCTTCGCTATGACCGAAGGGGTAAAACCCATGCTGGTATTGAGTAAATAATGATTGAGGAACGCAAGTGTCTTTAAAGCCAGTCACGGAAAAATTTATCAATAAGCTGAAAAAAGATTTATCCCCTGGAGTGGTTTCAACCGTTCCAGATCAATATTTGTCAGAGCCTCGCTCGAGGTGGCGAGGGATAAGTCCAATTCTTATGTCACCTGCTAACGTGAAAGAAGTATCGACTATACTAAGTTCTGCCAATTCAGAAAATATTCCTATTATCCCTTATGGTGGAGGTACTGGCTTAGTGGGTGGCCAGATACAAGACAGGGGTCCTGCGGGAATTCTATTATCATTAGAACGAATGAATAAGATCCGATATTTAAATTCAGAGGAAAATGTAATCACGGTAGAGGCTGGTGTCATATTGTCGGATTTAAGAAGTGCAGCTGAAAAAGAAGAAAGAGTATTTCCACTCTCTTTAGCCTCTGAAGGAACCGCTCAGATAGGTGGAAATTTAGCTACAAACGCGGGCGGTTTAAACGTCCTGAGATATGGGAGTACTAGAAGCTTATGCTTGGGACTAGAAGTAGTTTTTGCGGATGGTTCAATTTGGAATGGATTATCACGTCTTCATAAAGACAATACCGGATATGATCTCAAAAACTTAGTAATAGGTTCAGAGGGCACTTTAGGGATCATAACCGCAGCAACGATGAAGCTTTTTTCAAAGCCTAAGGATAGAAGTGTGGCTTTAATTGCAGTTGGATCTCCAAAAGATGCGCTTAGATTACTTTCAGAGGCAAAAGATTATTTTGGAGAAACGATTTCAGCATTCGAATTAATTAATAAGATGGGTATACAATTTCTAAAGGAAACAGGGCTGAATTTTAAATTTCCTTTAAGTGCTATTCCAGAATGGATGGTTCTGTTGGAAATTGGACACCCGGTTCGATTTGGTACAGAAAAAAACATAAACGATTTTTTCGAAAATATTTTGAGTAGTAGTCTAGCATTAGATGGTGCTCTTGCAGAAAATATGCGCCAACAAAACGATTTATGGGCAATACGTGAGAATATACCCGAAGCAAATCGGAGGATAGGATCAGTGTCTAGCCATGATATCTCCTTACCGCTGTCAGAAGTGAGCGACTTTGTAGAACAAGCTAGGCTTGAAATTTCAAAGCTGGGTCAATTTAGAATAAACTGTTTCGGTCATTTAGGAGACGGTAATCTTCACTTCAATATCTTCCCAGAAAAGGGCAATAACAGAGAAATTTATAATCATATCAGACCGACAGTTAAAACAGTTATCCATGATCTAGTTCATAAGTATGGAGGTTCTGTCAGTGCAGAACATGGAATTGGCAGATTGAAAACTAATGATCTCATAAAATATTCTGATCCCATTAAACTTAAATTTAATAATTCGATTAAAAAAGCCATGGACCCAAATGGAATATTGAACCCAGGCGTAATTTTTGAGACCAATTATTGATCAATGTAAGTAACCAAATATCTCTTATTTGAGCTGGTTTAAATAAACTTAAGTTTGTTTGGCTTTCTTTGCTTGGCGTCTTAAGTGGGATTTATAGAGTATTGGAGCCAGTATTTTGTCATAGGTAAAAGTCGCTATTTCCCTAATAACGGGAATGTTCGTTACTATTGCTAATAATTTATACCTAGGCATAAGCGTCCAAATAGCTCTAAAGGCTGGCAGACCGTGTAGTATTTTTCCGTCTGAAATTACATGTAATCGTTTTGCAGCCTGATCTTTATTGACACCATAAACGGAGAGATCTGCTTTACCTAACTGATCAAAATAAAGTTCAATATCATTTGCTTCTGCATATTTTTGATAGTGACAAATTTCTGCATTACAAATGGGACAGTCTTCGTTAAAAAGAATTCTCGTTGTCATAAAAGTTAGTTAGATTTATAAATTGAGATAGCAAGTTATCAAACTTCGATTTAATTCCACTATTTTTGATCTTTTGAAATTGTTCCCCAAAGGTCATAGTCGCTTGCTGCTGTCACATGGACTTTCAGAATGTCACCCACAGAAATCTTGTCAAAATTTTCCTCAATAAAGAGATTTCCGTCAATTTCAGGGGCATCAGCTTTTGTTCGGCAAGTAGCTACCCCGGCTTCATCAATATTATCTACTATTACGTCTAGTGTAAGCCCTACTTTACTTGCTAATTTAGCTTCTGAGATAGCTTGTGATTTTTGCATAAATCTTTCCCATCTATCTTGCTTTACATCAGCATCTACATGATCT
>NZGN01000043.1:0-31219 GCA_002691045.1 Marinovum sp. | reverse complement strand
TCTATATATTAACATTATGATAAGAAAACTTTTCTTCCTAGAAACCTGGACATTAGCTTTTACTGAAGAATACAAAGACATTAAATCACTTAATGACTGTAAATGGGAGATTTTAAAACCAAACATATTCGATTATTTTGCAGATCCCTCAATTATAAATTTTGATAAAAGCACTAAAACTGTTGAGGTGCTTTATGAAAGTATAAATTTTTTATATTGTTCTAGATGGAACATTTCGTTGCTATAATTCATAAAACTGTTACCGTTACCCTACATAAAGCTAGTTGTATCAATGAGTTTGGTGCAATGTTTATGAAACTTGATTAGTGATGTAGGGAGGACATCTCGATGAGACACTACTTAACAAAACAAGCTATGAAAGCAGTTAAAGCTTCCGTGGTTATGTTAACATTCTTCGGCTTAGCTGGAACTGCTATGGCTGATAAAAAAATTACTTTTAAAACCCCTTCAGCTTTTGGAACAAACTTACCAATAACAGGTTCTACTTCTGTTTATTTTGCTGATGTTCTAGAAAAAGTTTCTGGCGGAAACATGAAAATCAAAATGTTTGAGCCAGGGGAACTTATGCCAGCATTTGATATCCACCAAGCCGTTTCAGACGGACAAGTACAGGCAGGGTACACTTGCGGTGCTTATCTAGGTGGTTCTTTGAAAGAAGCTATTCCATACTGTACAATGCCATTTGGACCAGAACCTCACGTAATGTTAGGCTGGTTATACGAAGGCAACGGCACAAAACTTTGGGAAAAGTTTTATAATGACGCTGGATACAACGTAAAAGTATGGCCTCTTGCGATCTATGCAAACGAAGGCGCAGGTTGGTTTACCAAGAGAATTGAAAAAGTTGAAGATTGGAAAGGAACCAAAATCCGAATTGGTGGCTTTGCAGGCGGGACTGTAACCAAATTAGGCGCTGTTCCAACACTTATTCCTTTCGGTGAAATTTTCCCAGGACTTGAAAAAGGTGTGATTGACGCTGCTGAAATGGGTCTCCCAGCAAATGACTTAGAAGCTGGATTGCATAAAGTTGCTAAGTACTATCATATGCCAAGTTGGCACCAGCCTTACACAATCATCGAAATCGTTATGAATATGGATGTATGGAACGGTATGAGTGAAGCTCAACAAGCACAGTGGGAAGCGTCAGTAAGACAAGCAAATGTTTGGTCAATGACACACTCAAATGCTATCCAAAATGCTGCACTTAAGACACTTCAGGAAGAAAAAGGTGTCGAAATTGTTAAGTTTGATGACGAAATGCTCAAAGCAATGAGAGCAGCATTCAATGAAACAATGGATGAGCTGATGGCAACAGACCCTGAGGTCAAAATGTTGATGGACGATCTTACAGCGTTCATGGAAGACTATAAGGCCTGGGAGAACATCGGCTCCATTGGTCGCAATAGTTTGTGGGACTAGAAGTTCTGCTACAACCAACTAGCAATGCAAGCAACAGCTTGCATTGCTAAAACAAATTAATAAACTCCAGCACAACAGGTAAATCTCAACGTGAATTTTGTTCAAAACATAGAAAGACAAATTATAGCCTTGGGCCACGCTATAAGCTGGCTTGCACTGTTTCTCGTTGCCATTGTATGTTTATCAGTTTTTCTTCGATATGTACTAGGCCTGTCCAGTTTGGGATTTGACGAGTTGCAATGGCACATATACTCTTTTGGATTTATGATGGGGTTTTCATATTGTACATCTATGGAAACACACGTTCGTAATGATCTTTTTTACAGCAAGTTTTCAGAAAAAACAAAGCTTCGGATAGATCTTGTCAGTCACGTTGTCGTACTACTACCATTTATCATCGTTATTATATATCACTCATGGTTCTTCATGATGAGAGCCTATGTAACTGCAGAGGGTTCGATTGACCCCGGCGGTTTACCACACCGATGGATTATAAAATCAGTTTTAGTACTGTCATTTGTATTATTTGGAATTGCAACGGTGGCTAGATCAGTCGCCATTATTGCAAAACTCAGAAAACTAACAGGAGATGCCAAGTAATGTTTGTTGAAACCATTCTACTGACAGCTCTTTTTGTAACCTTTTGCGCTATGCTTCTTGTGGGTTTTCATATTTCCTACACACTTTTTGGCGTTTCAATTTTATTTACTTTAATAGCAATGATATCCGATCAATATTTTGATACGGCTACTGGCTTGGACTTCTTTTATTTTGGCATTGTTGTTAAACGAATTTATGCCGTTATGACCAATTGGATCCTAATAGCAGGGACGCTATTTATTTTTATGGGCTTTATGCTTGAAAAATCTGGAATAGCTGAGCGTCTACTTACGTCAACTCAAGAATTGTTTGGCAATGTCAGGGGCGGAATGGCCATCACAGTGGCTTTGATAGGAACATTACTGGCTGCAAGTACTGGGATTGTTGGAGCCTCGGTGGTTCTACTAGGTGTATTAAGCCTTCCAATAATGATCAAACAAGGCTATTCCAAAGAGCTCGCAACGGGAACAGTTGCCGCATCCGGCTGTCTTGGGATCATCATACCACCATCAATTATGCTGGTTTTTATGGCAGACCAACTTAATCTTCCAGCTGGTGATTTATTCATGGGTGCCTTTATACCAGGGTTAATGCTTGCCGCACTTTATGTAATCTACATACTTGGATTTTCATTCCTCAGACCTGAGTCAGCACCTTTGGCAGAAGACAGACAGCCAGTAGGATTTAAAACTCTTTTTAGGGTACTGTTAGATGCTGTGCCCATACTGGCTTTGATGTTTTTGGTTCTAGGATCAATCATAGCCGGTATTGCCACAGTAACTGAAGCCAGTGGCGTTGGTGCTTTGAGCGCAATGATCTTGGCAGCATTTTATCGAAAACTAAATTTATCAATGTTGAAAGAGGCTCTTTACGGCACTTTCAATACCATGGGCTATATTTTCTGCATCATAATAGGCGCAACCGTCTTTGCTTTTGTTGTGCGCGCTTTAGGTGGAGATGAAATCATAGAAGAAGCACTCACATCATTACCTTTCAGCGATAATGGCATTATTCTCTTTGTAATATTTTGTGTGTTTCTACTCGGGTTTTTCCTCGATTGGATTGAAATAACTTTTATTGTGTTGCCCCTGCTTGTCCCAGTTATTGGGGCCATGGACCTAGCAATAAGTGGTTATGGTGTGGTAGACAAACCAGTGCTTGTTTGGTTTACGATCTTAGTTGCAGTAACACTTCAAACGTCTTTTTTAACGCCACCTGTAGGGTATGCCCTCTTTTATATGAGGGGTATCAGCCCCCCTGGTGTGGCAATGAAAGACATTTACAAAGGTATAATTCCTTTTGTAATCCTTCAGCTCATAGCTATTTATTTAGTCTTTCAGTGGCCGGCTCTGGCCACTTGGCTACCGGCGTATGTTTACGGTTAATACTGTATGAATGGGGATGTTAATCAATGGCAACAAATAAGGAATTTGAACTAAGACGCGATGACTCTGTAGCTAAAGCCATCGCTTACTCGTCCACATTTATCGCCGATCGCGCAGAAAATACAGAGATATGGGATGTAGAAGGTAAACGGTATATAGATTTTTGTGGTGGTATTGGTTGTCAAAACACGGGTCACCGCAATCACAGGGTTGTGGATGCCATAAAAAACCAATTGGATACACTAACTCATACTTGCTTCCAAGTCACACCATATGAGAGCTATATAGAGCTAGCTGAACGATTAAATGATATTTACCCCGGTGACTTTAAAAAGAAATCTATGTTTTTTTCAGCTGGGGGAGAAGCAGTCGAAAACGCAGTTAAAGTGGCTAGGTATTATACAAAACGCCCTGCAATTATTACCTTTACCAATGGATATCACGGACGCTCATACATGGGGATGGCATTGAGTGCGAGGATGATACCATTTAAGCAAGGATTTGGCCCGTTCCCAGGCGATATTTACAGACTTCCTTTTCCTGATGAATTCCGAGGCATAACTTTGGAAGATACAAAAAGAGCCTTCGCAACATTATTCAGAAGTGACTGTCCGCCTGATCAAATTGCTGCAATGTTTTTTGAACCCGTTCAAGGCGAAGGCGGTTATAATATAGCCACCCAGGAATTCGTGTCATATTTGCGCGAGCTGTGTGATGAGCACGGAATTGTTATGGTTGCTGATGAAATTCAATCAGGGATTGGTCGTACCGGCAAAATGTTTGCCATGGAACACTTCGGTATTGATCCCGATTTAACCTGCGTAGGAAAAAGCATAGGCGGAGGTCTGCCAATATCGGGAGTAGTTGGGAAAGCGAGCGTTATAGATACCGTCCCTCCTGGAGGTCTAGGCGGCACATTTGGTGGCAATCCAATGGCCTGTGCGGCCGCTCTAGCAGTGCTAGAGACAATCGAAAAAGATGGGTTACTGGCAAAAGGCTTAGAAATCGGGGAAGTCATAGATAAGCGTCTTCGAGAAATGTCATTAAAAAACTCAATGCAAAATATTGGCGATGTTCGTGGTCTGGGTTGTATGAATGCTATTGAGCTCGTTAAGGATCGTGAGTCTCTGGAGCCAGATGGTGATATGGCCGCAAAAGTTGCTCAAATAGCCCTTAAAAAAGGCCTTATCCTTGTAACAGCCGGACCAACGCGAAATGTTATAAGAATTTTGGTTCCTCTATCAGCCGATCTGAAAGTTATAGAAGAGGGCTTAAATATTCTGGAAGCTTCATTGGAGGAAGCGGCAGCCTAAAACCTCAAAGCCAATAAATTGTATTGTAGGTAATAGTATGAAAATAAAGGCAGCAGTTTTACGTCAATCGGGGCTACCCAGACCTTACACTGAAAGCAAACCTCTCTCTATCGAAGAAGTTGATCTAGACCCACCCAAATCAAATGAAGTCATGATTAAAGTCAAAGCAGTTGGTCTTTGTCATTCCGATCTTGTTGCAATTAGCGGTGAGCGTGGAAAGCCTATGCCAATAGTACTTGGGCATGAGGCGGCTGGGATAATAACCGAAATTGGTGACAATGTTGAAGGCTTCGAAATTGGCGATCATGTGGTGCCCTCCTATGTTGCAAGCTGTGGCCTCTGTGAAATGTGTAGCTCAGGCCGACCTGCCCTCTGCGAACCTGCTACGGTTGCAAATGCAAAAGCCGTATTGAGAGATGGAACAACAAGGCTCAGCCAAAATGGTAAATCGATCCACCACCATTCAGGTGTTGCTGGCTTTGCAGAATATTCAGTATTGTCAAAAGAAGCTTTGGTTAAAATTGATAATTCAATTCCCTTCGAGCAAGCAGCACTTTTTGGTTGTGGAGTGGTAACCGGTGTAGGTTCAGTAATTAATACTGCTGATGCTAAAGCTGGTCAGTTCATTGGTGTTGTTGGGCTAGGTGGCGTTGGACTCAGCGCTGTTTTAGCTTCGTTGGCTTTGGGAGCAGGCAAAGTAATAGCAATAGATTTAAGTGAAGAAAAACTTGAATTTGCAAAGGCACTTGGGGTTCATCATGCTGTTAATGCAGCTGACAACGACGCTATTGAGCAAGTACATAAAATTACCAACGGAGGTGTACATATTGCTGTTGAAACAGCTGGTTCCGGGCGTGCACTACAAACAGCATACGAAATAACCAGACGGGGAGGAACAACCGTAGCAGCAGGCATGCCAGGGCCTGAGGCTGAAATCAATTTATCACATTTAAAAATAGCTGCAGAAGAAAGGTGCCTTCGAGGTTCATATATGGGAAGTTGCGTCGCCAAACGCGATATACCTCGTTATTTAAATATGTTCCAAACAGGAGCTCTACCAGTTGATAAACTCATGTCCCGCAAAATTAACTTCAGCGACTTAAATGAGGCAATGGATCGTCTTGATGACGCAAAAACAATCCGAGAAGTACTGATACCCTAACTGAGAGATAAATAATCATTTTGGATTTTAACTTTTCAGCTAATACCGGTTATTTGTGGAAAGAATTACCTTTTATTGACCGGATAAAAATGGCTAAGCACCATGCTTTTAAGTCTTTGGAGTTCCACGACGAAGCTCATGAAGAAAATTTAGCTGAATTAAAAAGTCTACTCTCAGAGACAGAATTAAATTTAAACGGAATGAATGTCAGGATGGGCGATACTTTTGGGTGTGCAGCAATTCCTGACCAATCAGAAAAAGCCAAAATTGAAATAAAGGAAGCTATAAAAATAGCAGAAGATCTCGGAGCAAAAGCGCTCCACATCTTGTCAGGGGTTACCGAGTATAACCAAACTTCAACAAATACGTTTATCTCCAATTTGAAATTCGCGCTGGATAACTCAAAAATTTCTATTCTGATTGAACCTGTCTGTGAAGAACAATTACCCGGTTACTTTCTAAGAACTATTAACCAAGCAGCAACTATCGTTGATAAAATTAATCACTCAAGATTAAAAATAATGTTTGATTGCTATCATATCTATCGAGAAAGTGGCGACTTGGTTAAAAATTTTGCAGACCATGCGAATAAAATTGGACATATTCAAATTGCGGCAGCTGAAAATCGAGCTGAGCCATTCGCAGGAGCTATTGACTATAGCAATATATTACCAGAATTTAAGCGGCTTGGGTATCAAGGAGCTTTTGGCTGTGAGTACCGTCCGTCCAGCTCAACAGAAGGCGGTTTAGCTTGGCGAGATCCCTTTTTTAAGATGGAAAACCGAAAATGAGACAAAAATTCGATACTAGAACACAGGCAGGGTTCAAAGAAGGGGATGTCAATTTTTCTCCACAAAGAAAAGATTGGGCTAAAAAACACATCAACCCTAAAACACAGAAACTCCTAGAAGACGATGCACAATTCTTTTTGCATCAATCTCTATCAAGCCCATGCTTAAATGTTATCAATAAAAGTGAAGGTATTTATATCGAGGATATTGAAGGTCGTAAAATTATGGATTTTCACGGCAACAGTGTTCACCAAGTAGGACACGGACATCCGAGAGTGGTAAACGCAATTAAAGCACAATTAGACCAACTACCTTTTTGTCCGCGAAGATATACAAACCAGACGGCAATAGATTTGGCTCGTAAGCTAGCCGAATTAGCTCCCGGTAATCTTAATAAGATGCTATTCGCACCCGGAGGGACAAACGCAATAGGTATGGCCTTGAAGCTCGCTCGATATGCTACAGGCCGACACAAAACAATTTCAATGTGGGACAGTTTTCATGGTGCATCTCTAGATGCAATTTCAATTGGTGGTGAAAGTCTATTTCGAAAAGATGTAGGGCCTCTCATGCCAGGATCAGAACATATACCTCCTCCAAGGAGAGGGAAATGCCACTTCAATTGTGCAGATGAAAATCATGATGGCTGTATTGAATACTTAAAATATGTCGTCGAAATGGAAGGAGATATTGGGGCACTAGTTGCAGAACCAATGCGATGGACGACTGTTGAGCTACCACCAAAAAATTATTGGAAACGCGTAAGACGCATTTGTGATGATAACGATATCTTGTTGATATTTGATGAAATCCCGTCAGCTTTGGGTCGTACGGGTAAAATGTTTGTTTGTGAACACTTCGACGTTGTACCTGACATGCTGGTGGTTGGAAAAGGCTTGGGTGGAGGCATCTTCCCAATGGCCGCTCTCATCGTCCGAGAAGACCTTGATATTGTTGGAGATAGAGCTCTTGGTCACTATACACATGAAAAGAGTTCTGTTGGATGTGCAGCTGCCCTTGCAACAATTGAATGTCTGCTAGAAGAAAAATTAATCGACAATTCGATCATACTTGGAAAAAAAGGTCTAAAGCGCTTAGAGGAAATGAAGTCAAGATACCCAATTATTTCTGAGGTAAGAGGTTTAGGTTTATTTTTTGGCATAGAACTCACAAAAAATAAAGAACCCGCACAAAAAGAAGCTGAAGAAGTTCTCTATCATTCTCTGTCGAATGGATTGAGTTACAAAGTTGGTGGTGGTTGCATTCTCACTCTTTGTCCACCAATGACGATTACCGAGGAAGAATTAAACGAAGCTTTTGACGTGATCGAAGCTGGCATAAAGGAAGTTTCTTGATCCAGTCTAAAGAGCTAAAAAACAATTCCACAAAAAACTATAGATGCTGCACCAATCCGGTAGCCAATTGCCTTTTCCTTAAACCAAATGACCCCAATTAGAGTTGCTATAATAACCGAAGTCTCACGTAATGCGGTAACAATTCCCAGTGGAGCAATACTTTTTGCGTATAACGCCAAACCATAAGCAACAGTGGAAAAGACACCAGCAAAAAAGCCAAGTGATATTTCTGAAATTGACGATTTTAGTAATCGCAACCTAAATCTTCCAAAGATGTAAAATACCACAAAGCCTTCGGCTATAAATAGCCAGGTTATATAAGAGAGAGGGTTTTCAGTGAGACGAACACCAAATCCATCAGTCACAGAGTAAGCAGCAATTAACATTCCTGTAGTCAAAGCAAAGATTAAAGCACGAATGGACTTTTCATTAAATAAAGATCTGAGGCCTAAAAATAGAATACCGGTTGAAATCAAAATCACACCACCCAGCTCAAAAAAGGTCAAGCGTTCATCAATCCAAAAAAATGCAAATAAAGTTACTATGACAGGACTTATACCCCTGGCTATTGGATAAATAAGAGATAAGTCTCCCAACCTATAGGCTGTTGTTAAGCCATAATAATAACCCCAGTGTATTATGGTGGAGGCAATTATAAATGGAATGACCCTGATATCTGGAAGTGGCAAAAAAGCAGCACCAATTAAACCCAACACCATATGGCCTAAAGCAACCAAACCAATAGCTATTGTTTTATCACCAGTACTCTTAATTACTGCATTCCAAATAGCATGCAGAGCAGCCGCCAGCAAAACCAGACTAAAGACCAAAATGGTCATATTTTTTTCTCAAACAAAAATTGTAGAATACTCAGCTCGGCCAGGGCAGCGAATAAGTCTTTACATTTGTAAAGAACTTCATAGCTTCAAGAACCCCTTCCTTAACACCATTACCAGAATCTTTTATGCCACCAAAAGGAGACATTTCTATTCGATATCCCGGTTGTTCCCAAATATTGACCGTTCCAACATCTAGCCCTTCAATATAGTTAGTAGCCCGAATTAAATCATTTGTGCAGACGCCTGATGACAATCCAAACTCAGTACTGTTTGAAATATTCATCACTGACTGATCATCATCGGGAACCCGAACTATTGGTACAATAGGACCAAATGTTTCTTCCATGACCAAGTCACACTCATGAGGCACATAATCTATTACTATTGGTGGTAGGAGGGCACCATCACGACCAGGGTGATATAAGATTTTAGCGCCCTTGGCTTCAGCCTCAAAAACTCGCTTCTCAAAGAGTTCAGCGGCTTGAGCATTAATAACACAACCAAGTTGAGTATCTGGGTCCATTGGATCTCCAAATTTAATGGCCTGGGCTTTTTCAAGTATCAGCGGGACTACTTCATCCGCTATACTTTCTTGAATTAATATCCGCTTAACCGCAGTGCAACGCTGGCCCGAGTTGCCTGTTGCCCCCGCTACTGCAATAGTAGCCGCTTTATCAAAATCACTTCCCTGAAGATCATTCAATATAATCAGAGGATCATTACCCCCTAGTTCTAATGCGGTTCTTTTGTAGCCTGCTTTTTCAGCAATCATTTTCCCAACGGGGACACCACCCGTAAAGGTAATGATATCAATGTTCTCGTTTGTTATCATTTCGTCGCCAATATCTTGGGGCAAACCCGTTACGATTTGAAACATTTCTGGTGGCAAACCAGCCTCATATAATATGTCAGCCAAGGTTATAGCGGTTAGTGGTGTCTGCTCTGTAGGCTTACAAACAACACAATTGTTTGTTGCAATAGCGGGAGCTATTTTATGAGCGACCATATTTAACGGGTGATTGAAAGGAGTAATTGCCGAAATACTACGAACAGATTCTCTTTTCGTAAATATTTTCCGGCTTTTTCCATGAGGTGTTAAATCGCATGAAAAAATTTCCCCGTCATCTTGGATAGCGAGTTGTCCTGCTAAAGTAAACACATCATACGAACGCCCAGTTTCATATAAAGCATGTTGTTTGCATATTCCCAGCTCAAGAGTTAGCCAATGCGCGATATCTTCACGCCTATCTCTAATAATTTCTGCAGCTCGAAATAGTATTTGTTGCCTTTCATACCGAGTTAGAGAAGGTTTATAATTTGCAGCAATTTCAAATGCCTGCTTTACGTGTTTTGCTGTACCAGCAGGCACCGTTGCTATTACTTCTTCAGTGTAAGGATAAGTCACATCGACCGTTTTATCAGTAAAGATTTTTTCTCCGCCAATGCGCATCGCTTCCTTACGAATGGTTTGTTTTGACATAATGAGTGGTCTCCTCAATTTGGGACTATATTTTTTTAAAGGCAGCTAGTGCATCAGCTGTTTGCCGCAATACTTGCATAGAAAAAGGCATCGTAATTTCTTAAATCAGGCACCTTGGGTAAATCAATTTTACGGTTCACTATAAAAGGAACTTCTTGTTCAGTTAAGCCACCATGACTTCTTAGAGGCTCTTTCAAAGCCGCAAGATCGTGGCGATCAACGGAAGTGCCCAATGTCATATTCTCTGTAGAAATAATAACAATGTCTCCTATTCTATCTGGGGGAAGATCAAACCTTTTTACCGCTTCTGATTTATTAACTACCAATAGAATTCCATCAATATTAGATAGCTTCGAAGTAATTTCGTTAGCGTCTATTTCAGATGGCAAATATGCGGTTGCAAAAGACCCAAGTGCGCCATGATGAACGACATATGGATCAGTTATTGGCAAAATTACTCGCGCCTTCTTTATACCCAACCATTCATCCAAAAGATCTTGTACGTATATAACTGAAGGCTCCCCATTAACGTCGTGTTTTGGCTTCATCCCATGATCAGCTGTTACAACCAACGCAGCACCTTGAGCATCAAGTTCCCCAATATATGCGTCCGCCATGGCATAAAAATCTTTGGCCCCCTGTTGATTAGGCGCAAATTTGTGTTGGATATAATCCGTGGTTGAGAGATACATAACATTTGGCGACCACTCTTTTAAAATTTTGACACCTGCGGCCAACACAAATTCTGAAAGATCCGCTGAATAAACTTCAGGAACTGGACGACCGAGCCACTCGCTCGCATTTTGTATGCCATTGTTACCTTTTGTCGCCCGATCAGCTTTCTCAGATGAGAAACAAATAGCTCGATTTTCATCAAATTTCAGACCATCACCTAGTAAAGCCCTGAGTTTGTCTTTTGCGGTCACTACAGCAACTCTAGATCCACCTTCATAGTACTTCGAGAATAAAGTGGGCGCGCGCAAGAAACGCACGTCATTCATCATAACTTCTTCACCAGTCTCAGGATCAAATAAAAAGTTTCCACAAATCCCGTGAACCGCTGGAGGACGTCCTGTAGCAATAGACATATTGTTAGGATTTGTGAAAGAGGGAATAACAGAATGCGCAAGCGCATCTGTGCCCTCTGATCGGATACGTTTCAAGTTGGGCATTAAACCTTCGGATATTGCAACATCAAGATAATCTGGTTCACATCCATCCAAGCAAATTACTACCGCACAATTTGAAGCTAGATTATATTTTCGTCCGTTTGCTTCAACCTCATTTTCAATTCCCATTAAGAATTCCCCTTATTCTTGTAATTCTGATAAACGTTGTCTTTCTAAAAGTGCAGCCTTAGGTGGTGCTGCACTTTTTACACCCATATTTTCAAGAGCATTGCGAGCAGCAGATACAACACCCTGCATAACATGGGAGTCCATTCTTCCTATGCAGCCAACTCTAAAACTGTCCACGATCGTTAACTTACCAGGGTAAATAATGTAGCCTTCATTTTTCATAAGGTCATAAAATTTTGAAAAGTGAAATGCAGGGTCTTCTGGACAAAAGAAAGTCACGATGATCGGCGAAAGCCACCTTTCGTCAAGTAAAGTTTCAAAGCCTAAATCGCGCATCCCTTTTACCATGACATCCCGATTATTTGTGTATCGAGCGCCACGACCAGTAACTCCACCTTCAGCTTCATGTATTTCTAAAGCTTTCAAAAATGCTGCTACAACGTGAGTTGGTGGCGTAAATCTCCACTGGCCAGATTTCTCCATTGCTGACCATTGTGCTTCAACATCAAGGCTAAGAGAATGGCAATTACCCTTTGCAGCCTGAAGCGCCGAAAGCTTTGCAAAAACAAACCCAAACCCAGGAACTCCTTCAATGCATTTATTAGCAGAAGAAACCATGGCTTCGAAATCAACTTTTTCTGGATCTACTGGTACCGCCCCAAAAGCAGACATACTGTCAATCAAAAGTTTACGGCCTGCCGTTTTAACCACTGCGCCTATTTCTTCTAATGGATTTAAAATCCCAGAGCTTGTTTCACAA
Organism: Marinovum sp.; assembly: GCA_002691045.1. GTDB lineage: Bacteria > Pseudomonadota > Alphaproteobacteria > Rhodobacterales > Rhodobacteraceae > Salinivivens. The sequence goes on along the minus strand of NZGN01000043.1, from coordinate 18,796 downwards.
TGAATAACCAAAACATGAGTTATTGCATTATCTTTTTCTAAAATATCGGCCACTTCACTACCTCTAGGAGGCAAATAATCTCCCTTATCAAGCAAATGATAGTCACGATTTAAATAATCCATAGTTTGAGCGGCCCGCAGACCATAGGCACCATTTGCCAAAACCAGAAGCTTCCCATTTTTAGGAATGAAAGTACCCAACATCGACTCAACTGCAAAAGTTCCGGAACCTTGAATTGGAACACAATCATACAAACTTTTGCTCTTCCCAAGTAGAGAAAGAAGACTTTCCCGGAGTTTTTTTGTCAAATTTCGAAAGTCCTCATCCCAACTACCCCAGTCCTTCAACATCGCCTCTTTAACTTCATAAGCAGTGGTCAATGGACCCGGCGTTAGAAGATAAGGCTCACCAAATTTTGGCAGAGGGAATATTTTATCAGTCGAAGACATTTCAATCACCTAAAACGATTTTTTCTTTATATAAAAATAAAAATCACCCATAAGTAAAATCGTTAGTTCTTATATCTTTAATCATTTTTTTTATAGGTTGAAAATGACATATTCACAACTCAGAGCGTTTCACTGCGTAGCCACTCATGGAGGCTTTTCCAAAGCTGCTGAAAAAACGCAGCATTCTCAACCAGTTCTAAGTGGCCACGTCAAACAACTAGAAGAATTTCACGATAATTTGCTTTTTAAGAGAGAAAAAAAAAGAATTTCTCTCACCTCAGCCGGTAAGGAATTATTTATCCTGACCAAGCAATTTTTTGAAGTAGAAGACCAAATAAATAGCCATTTGAATAAATCAAGCGCATCTGTATCTGGAAAAATAAGAATCGTCGCTGACTCAGCAATCCACATTATCAAAATACTGAAAAGCTTTCGAAAAACTCACCCAGATATAATGGTTGATCTTACCATAGGAAATTCCAGAGACGTTACTAACGCAATCAGAAATTATGATGCTGAAATTGGTGTTATTGGAAGTCCAGTTGAGGGTCCAGATTTACAAACCGTTAACTTGGGAACATCAAAAATAAAGGCAATTGCTTCAAAAAAGTTTTTTAATCCAATTCCCAAAACTCTATCATTTAAGGATTTGCAAAACCTTCCCTTAATTTTTAGAGAAAACGGCTCACACACGCGGGAAACATTAATTTCTGAAGCGTTGGGGAAGAAAATAGAATTGTCACCAGTTATAGAAGTCACCGGTCGAGAAGCACTTCACGAGTTAGTCGCAAATGGTTTGGGAATAGGCTTTGTATCACACGCGGAAATCAGGCAAGACCCACGTTTGATTAGTCTTGATATTGATACTGGCAAGGCAGAGATGACGGAAACACTCATGTATCTTACAGCGCGGAAAGAGGTTCCTGTGATCAGAGCATTTTTAAAAACCGCAGAAAAACCTTAATTATATCCAAATTAGTTATGCTGGTAGGTGTACTAGCTCACTTTGCCACCACTTGAAACTATCCTTTTTTGTTCGCTGTTGTGTTTCATAATCAACATAAACCAGACCAAAACGCTTTTTATAGCCAAAAGCCCATTCAAAATTGTCTAAAAGTGACCAAGCAAAATAACCCTTTATCGGTAATGTTTGAGCAGCCTTTGAAACTAAATCCAGATGATCTTGATAATATTTAATACGATCATAATCAGAAATAGATTTTTCAGAAGCCATTCCATTTTCGGTAATATAAAGCGGCATATCAGGTGCATATTGGGACACCAAGTTTATAGCGTCTGTTAGCCCTTTGGGTTCTATGTCCCAGCCCATATTAGTTTTAGGCAAATTTCGATCAACAGTTTCAACATACGGAAAATCTTGACCGCCAGCCTTTAACATTTGGGTCGTGTAGTAATTGATACCTATAAAATCTATTGGATCTCTTATTATATCCATATCTCTTTGCCAATTTCTTGGAAGGAGCGACTCGAGTTGACTAAGTGCGGTATGAGGATATTCGCCCTTCGTTACGGCAGACAAGTACCAAGTATTTGTTACTGCTTCATACCGCTCTAAAGCGGAAATATTGCTGTCACTTCTATTGTCCAAACGACCTGGTGTAAAATTTAGAACAATCCCAATGGGCTTTGCTGTTTCTGCACGCGCCGCCTGAACACCCAGCCCATGTCCCAAGCAAACAAAGTGGTTAGCTCTTGCTGCACTATTTAAATCTTTAAGACCAGGCGCATGTTCTCCTAAGTAATGCGATAACCACGCAACACACCACGGTTCATTTATGGAAACAAGATTTTCTAGGCCATCACCAAAAGTTCTAGCTATGAAACCCATGTAGTCACCAAAACGCATGGCATTTTCACGAACAGTCCATCCTCCCAATTGACCAAGAGCTTGGGGCATATCCCAATGATAGGCAGTTCCAAATGGGCGTAGACCTCGAGAGTTAATGGCATCTAGAAGTTGTTTATAAAAATCGAGCCCTTCAATATTCAGGTTTTTTCCATCTGGAAAAAGACGTGACCAAGAAAATGAAAAACGGTAAGCGTCAAAACCTGCATCAACTAAAAGATCGAGATCTTCTTCAAAACGATGGAAATGGTCACAAGCGAAAGATCCATCATCTCCGTTTTCTGTACCACCATTTTTTGCAAAATGATCCCAAATACTTTCTCCACACCCCCCAAATTTACTACCTTCTATTTGGTAGGCAGCGGTAGCTGCACCAAAAATAAAATCTTTACTAAACTGAGAGCGAATACTCGACATAAACATTTCTGTTTCACTAAACTAGACAAAAATAAAGTAAAATCATTTTACTTTTGGGTTTTAATTGAAGGAGCAACTTTTTGTTTTTTGATTAATCTAGAAAGATTACTTTCCCCTCTGCTGGTCTTACCATGATGTGGTCTCCCGATTTTATTAATGTTGTCACGTCACCGTCTTCAAACCGATCAACCATTGCCATTTCCGCCAGAGCCGCTCCTTGAGCTAATATTGTATTCGCTTTGTTAAATAATATAGCCTTTGGCGCTATTTTTCTTGAAGCCATTTCATAGAGCATCCAGGCCGTTGCAACACCTCCTTTTGCCGTATTCAAAACTAAAATTACATCTTTGTAACTTTTACCAAACAATTGATGCTGGGGCCTACTGAACACTCCCTTTATGCGATCCAGATCATATCGGGCTGAAAAATTATCATGAGCCACTAGCGCGACGCCTTCAACTTTTGGTCCTATTCCAATATGACACTTCAATTCCTTTTTCATGAAACAATTCTACCTTTTTCTGCAGACTCAATGCAGGCCTCCATACTCGCTAAAGATGGTTGATAACCATATCCACCTAGAATGTTTACAATCTTAGCTGAGTTGCTCAAAAGGCGTTTCCAACCATTTGCCTCACCAATCTCACGCGCATACTGCTGGTAAAAACAGGTGCCCACCAAAACCCGACCACCGAAAGTCTCAATTTTATCGACGTAGCCCATTGAAACTGCATCACCATAGACCTGCGCTGAAGTACAAACAATAACATCTGTTGCATCAGAGCGATGTCTTCCATTGCAGATATCAGCAAGCTCTGCCATCTCAATAATGCTAAGCTGAGGAGCCGCGAAAACCACTACATCAACATGCTCACCTACTGCGGTGAAAGGCTTTTTCAAATCAGATATGGCCTCCCTATCAACATTAATAATTTCTAAATCTGTATCGTCTACATCTTCTACATTTTGACTTTCGGGGGTTACACCGACAAGATGAAAAAGTGGAACCGACCCATAGCTAGCCATTGCGGCACCAAAATGCTTCAACTGATCTGAAGTGGGTGTTTTTTCTACTTCATCTATTATTGGGACTTCCCAGTAGCTCCCAGCCATTCGTCCAATAGCGGCGCCCAGGACACCCCAATCCATAAGATCTTGAGGCTGCTCCATAATCCGAAATCTTTTTGTCGGTATCCGCTTATTGTCTAAATGTAATCCGTATCTTGGCGTTCTACCTGTCAACCCAGCTGCCAAAGCAGAAGGCCCACCCTCAAAATTGGATCTCGCTCCACAAACAGAATTTGAGTAAATTACCACTCCAGTATCACCAAAAGCAACGTGCTCCCCAAAGACTGGAGGCATAATGGTTTGATAATTTATGCAGGTATTGGTCATGGTAATACCCATGTTTTTACAGGCAGCTATGAACCGACGCTCCAAATTAGCCATATTTTCAGTTTGACCGAGAGGTTCATAATAATTCAGATCGATACCGCGTGGATCAGTAATCATAGGTATGCGGACCTTGATATCAGTTTCAGCTAATTTTTCAGTAAAAGCGACGCCGGCCTCCCCTAATGACTCGGGATCTGCCATCATATGTGCTTGGCTTACAGGAACCATATCCTCAGCATCAAACATGCGACCAACTTGGAGTTGGTGCTCTATGGCCCATTTAATTGCTGGACCAAAATCACCAGACAGCATGGCCTGTTCTTCTTTATTCAATCGCATCGATAGAAACTTTAAATTTGGCTTAGTTTCGTTTAAACTTAACTAGTAATAAACGGCTGTCAATCGGCACTAAAAATTAACCTCAAAATAGCCTCTAAACTGCTCTATACAGCCCATTCTCCTGCTCGAAAAACGGGTATAGCCGTGCCATCAAAATCAATTCCGTCAATATTTATGGTTTCAGAGCCAATCATCCAATCTACATGGATCATACTACTATTTCCACCATTCTTGATTATTTGATCTTTCGAAAGAGTATCACCATTTTTAAAGCATTTTGAGTAGCATTGCCCTAAAGCAATATGACAAGCGGCGTTTTCATCGAACAGCGTATTATAAAACAAAAGATTACTTTGAGATATTGGGGAGCTATGCGGAACAAGTGCGACCTCTCCTAATCTGCGAGCTCCTTCATCCGTATCAATTAACTTTAAAAATACCTCTTCCCCTTTAGATGCTTTTGCTTCTGTAATTTTTCCATTTTCAAAAACTACTGCAATATCCTCGATTAAGGTCCCTTGGTGTGAAAGTGGCTTTGTAGATCTAACATGCCCATTAACTTTTAATGCATGAGGCGTCGTAAAAACCTCTTCAGAAGGTATATTTGGATTGCACGTAACTCCATTTCTAGATTTTGAAGCTCCCCCCATCCATTCATGTCCTTCTGCGAGGCCAACGTAAAGATCAGTACCTTCCCCATAAAAATGCAATGCGGAGAAATTTTTACCATTCAACCAATCAGTCCGAGTCCTAAGATTTGCATTATGCCTTTCCCAGTTTTCTAACGGATCATCTCCATCTAACCTCGATGCTTTGAAGATTGCCTCTGCAAGCTGTTTTTGGGCGTCATCATCCTCTAAATTTGGAAATACCCGTTTGGCCCATTGCATTCCAGGCCAAGCAATTATGTTCCAGTTGACATCAAAGCGTGTAATTCTTTCGCGTACCGGGGAAGAAGCCTTGGACACGGCTTGATTAGCTCGGCCAACATAATCAGCATTTTGTTCTGATAAAAGCATTGGATCTTCACCGACTATTGCCAGGCGTGCTGTATTTTTATCAAATGCCGTCCCCATGGCCTCAAACAACCAATCCGTAGCTTTATCAAAAGAGTCTTTATGAGCGTTTTGATAACGTAGAAGTGTCACCTCTGGGTCTGTGTATAAGGGTGTCACTATTCCACAACCTTGTTTGTAAGCATGAAATGCCAAGCGCCGAACCAAGGGGGCAGCTTCTAAAGGAGCCGTAATTAATAGATCTTGGCCTGATTGAAGCGCTACTCCTGTTTTAATTGACAGTTCAGCCAACTTATCAAGTTCAGCTGATTCATCCCAATATTTACTCACCATATCCTATGCCTTTTTATTTTTTGAAATCCCAATGTGCCGGTTTTATTATTAAATATCAACCGATTATATTCTTACATAAACATATTCGTTACTAACTATTTGGGGCAAAAATTAATCAGAGCAATGAGAAATCGCCTGATTTATTTATATAATATTTAAAGCGCTCAATTTTAAGGCAAGAAATTATAAATATTAAGCAAAATCAATTACTTAATATTTTACTGTCAATTTTTATTGACTCATAGAGGCAAATGAGTCTGACTAAATTTTATGCAAACTCTTATGAAAGGAGCGTATTCATGACGCTAAATAACTTTATAAAGGGTGCCTTATCTGCTGCTGCGATTACAATGGCTGGAAGCTTTGCTTATGCCCAGCAAGCTGGTGGATCACTGGTATTCTTAGTTCAACCCGAACCTCCAACTATGGCAGGATATGTGTCGACTTCCGGACCAATTGGACTTTTAGGGCCAAAAATATATGACGGCTTAGTTGACTATGATAACGACGGGAAAATGGTTCCCATGTTAGCTGAAAGTGTTGATGTCAGCGCAGACGGGAAAACAATCACTTTCAACCTTCGTAAAGGTGTGACTTGGCACGATGGTGAAGCATTCACCTCTGAAGATGTGCAGTTTACAATTATGGATGTTTTGAAGAAAGTTCACCCAAGAGGGCCGAATTCCTTTAAAGAAGTTTCTAGCATCGACACTCCAGACGATCACACTGCAGTATTTAACCTGGACAACCCCGCACCTTACATGTTGCGTGCATTGTCCTCTTATGAGTCACCAATGGTGCCAAAACATCACTTGGAAGGACAGGACGTCAAGACTGCAAAATTAGCGAATAATCCAATAGGAACTGGTCCTTTTAAATTCGTTGAGTGGAAAAAGGGTCAATACATGCGCTTGGATAAAAACGAGAACTATTGGAGAGAAGGTCGCCCCTATCTTGACCGAATAGTTGGCCGTTTTGTGCCTGATGCCTCAACCCGCGCAGCTGCGATGGAAAAAGGCGAAGTGCTTTATGCTGCTTATAACGCTGTTTCAAATGTTGAAGCTGTACGTCTTAACAAAGAAAAAGATAATATTGGTCTAACTACTGATGGTTACTCAATGATCAACCCTATGGCGCTCATTGAATTTAATACAAAAGAAGGTCCATTTACTGATGCTGCAGTACGTAGAGCAATTTCTACTGCTATCGATAGACAGTATATGATTGATACCATTTTCTTTGGATATGGAAAGCCTGCAACAAGTGCTCTTTCGAGTAATTTCAGTGCTACTGGTCTACATGCAGAGATGCCTAATTACCCTGCGAATGGAGATGTTGCAGCAGCAAACAAAATTCTAGACGACGCAGGCTACTCTAAGGATGCAAACGGCGTTCGAATGAAAGCTACGTTCGACCTTATTCCTTATGGTGAAGATTGGAAACGTGGTGGACAGTATATCCAGCAAGTTCTTGGTGAAATTGGGATTCAAGTAGACCTTCGCTATGAAGATGTTCCAACATGGTTAAAGCGTATCTATCATAACTATGACTTCGAAATGAACCTAAACTACTTCTATCAGTTATCTGATCCAGTGTTGGGTGTTCACCGTCATTATGGAACAAACATGATCCGCAAGGGTACACATTTTGTTAATTCCTCACGTTACAGCAATCCAGAATTGGACGCGTTGCTATCTGCGGGAATGACAACGCCTGATGCAACAAAGCGTGCGGAAATATATCTTGATATCCAAAAGATACTCGCAAACGATATGCCTGTTGTGAACCTTTTCGAACTTGAGTTCTTAGTTGTCTACAACACCAAGTTAAAAGGAGCTTATGACTCTGCAATGGGTGCTTACGCATCTTTTGGGGATGCATATCTCGACTAAATAGTAAATAATGCATTGAGCCGGGTTTAGTATCCGGCTCAATGAGTTTAAAATTTTAAAGAAAATTACAACATGAATAGATCGAGTAAAATTCTTCGTTACGTTTCGCGCAGGCTTATTCAAGGAATTCCTATTATCCTTGCAATTGTTGTTCTGAACTTTTTTCTTCTCAATTTAGCCGAGGGCGACGCTGTTGACGTACTAGCCGGTGAAGCTGGATCTGCAACTCCAGAATATATGGAAGAAATGCGTAAAAAGTTTGGTTTGGACAAGCCACTACCAGTTCAGCTAGCTGTTTATTTGAAAAACGTGATACAACTTGATCTTGGTTACTCGTTTCGCCACGACATGCAAGTCACAGAGCTTATAATTGATCGCTTTTGGCCAACACTGATATTAATGGTGAGCACAATCTTGTTAGCCGTTGGATTCGGAATTTTACTAGGGCTTTTTGCCGCAATAAATCTGAATACTTGGAAAGACTCTGTGATCAGTGTCTTTGCTCTTATCACCTATGCAACACCACTTTTTTGGGTGGGGTTAATGATGATCATCTTATTCTCGATTAAAAACGACTGGTTTCCAACCAGTGGTATGGAAAACAGCGCGATGTTCTATGAAGGTTTTGAGAGAGTAAAAGATATTGCTCATCATTTAGTATTACCAACAATAACCTTATCCCTCTTTTATCTCGCACTTTACACAAGAATGATGCGGGCATCGATGCTCGAACAGTACGGTCAAGATTATGTCATAACAGCGAGAGCAAAAGGTGTTTCTGAGAGGCGCATTACCTTCGTGCACGTCCTTCGGAATGCGCTACTACCAGTGGTCACAATGGCTGGTGTTCAAGTTGGAGCATTAATTGGTGGATCCGTGATAGTTGAGTCAGTATTTGCATGGCCAGGATTAGGGATGCTTGCCTTTGAGTCACTATTTGCTCGCGATCTAAACCTGCTTTTAGGTATATTTTTATTATCATCTGCCCTCGTGGTTGCTGTGAACCTGGTAGTTGATGTTGTTTATTGTTTCCTAGACCCAAGAATAGAAGTGAACTGAGATGGCAGATTTCTGGAAAAGGTTTTCACGCAACCGTCAAGCAGTGCTTGGACTTATTATTCTCTGTGTTGTAATTTTTGTGGCTGCTATTGCTAATATTATATACCCCGGAGACCCGTTTCTATACTCAAAATTTCCATTGTCTGCACCAGGTGAAAATGGCTTTCTATTAGGAAGCGACTCAATTGGTCGTGATGTAGCCTCAGGCATTGCTCATGGTGCCAAAACATCTTTGCTAATTGGATTAATTGCAACGCTTGCAGCAGTTTTCATAGGAATTATTTTTGGTGCTTTTGCCGGGTATTATGGTGGGATTGTTGATGATATTCTTATGCGTGTTACGGAAGTTTTTCAGACAATTCCGTCCTTTATATTTGCAATTTTACTCGTAGCTATAATGAAACCTTCGATCGAGAGCGTTGTGATTGCAATTACTGTGGTGTCTTGGCCGGCTGTGGCCCGACTGGTGAGAGGCGAATTTTTAGGATTGAAAAATCGGGAATTTGTTCAAGCTTGTCATACTCTAGGTATGAGCGACATTCGCATTATGCTTGCTGAAATCCTGCCAAATTGTCTTAGCCCAATTATAGTAATTGGGTCACTAATGGTAGCCACAGCTATATTAATCGAAAGTGGACTAGCTTTCTTAGGCTTAGGTGATCCTAACGTGATGAGTTGGGGGTTTATCATAAGTGATGGGAGGTCAATGTTACGCGTGGCTTGGTGGATATGTACATTCCCAGGCATAGCCATATTGATAACAGTTCTGGCCATTAATCTAGTTGGCGAAGGTTTAAATGATGCGTTGAACCCTCGTTTGAGGGAAAGAAATTGACTGATAAACTCCTTCAAATATCCAACCTTGATATCGTACTACCAGAGGGTTCTGAAAGGGACTTGGCAGTCAAAAATCTTAATATTGACCTTTCTCCTGGTGAAACACTTTGCATCGTTGGCGAAAGTGGCTCAGGCAAATCCCTAACGGCGCGAGCGCTTATGGGCTTACTCCCAGCACCCCATGTTAGGGTTGAAAAAGGAACAATCTCTTTTTGTGGTGAAGATCTTACCAAAGCTTCTGAACCCAGAATGCGTCAAATTCGCGGTAGTGAAATTTCTATGATTTTTCAAGAACCGATGACGGCTCTCAACCCTGTAATGACCATCGGCGTTCAGATCGATGAGGTCTTTAGATACCATGCCGATATGTCAAAAAGTGAACGGCGCCAGCGCGCAATTGAACTTCTTGAGGATGTTCAATTACCCGACCCAAAGCAAATAGTTGCCGCTTACCCACATGAACTCTCAGGAGGACAACGTCAACGGGCAATGATTGCCATGGCTTTGGCTTTAGAGCCTAAAATTCTGATTGCAGATGAGCCAACAACTGCTTTGGATGTAACAACCCAAGCACAAATTTTAAAATTAATCAGTGAAATGCAAACGATACACAAATCAGGTGTTTTATTTATCACTCATGATTTTGGCGTGGTTGCTGATATTGCTGACCGTGTTGTTGTAATGCAATATGGAAATGTTGTCGAAACCGGTACAGTTGATAAGGTTCTTAACAAACCAGAGCACCCCTATACAAAGGCATTAATCGCCTCCGTACCTAGCTTGGTCCCTCGAGCCCCACGCTCTCGTTCTGATCAAGTTGTTTTATCTGGTGACAAGATTCAGAAGAAATTTGGTGGAGGAAAAAGCCTTTTTGGTCTAGGTAAACCCAACCGCTTTGTTCATGCCGTCAAAGACGTAACGCTTGACTTACGGCGTGGCGAAACCCTTGGTGTAGTAGGTGAAAGTGGTTCTGGGAAATCAACATTAGCTCGATGTATTATTCGTCTACTTGATAGTGATAGTGGCAATATTATGCTTGATGACGTTGATATTCGCGCCTTAAATCGTGCTGAAATGCGACCGTTACGTACTAAAATTCAGATGGTATTTCAGGATCCGTTTGCATCGTTAAATCCACGCATCAAAGTAGGTCAAATCATCTCCCAAGGGCCAATAATTCAAGGGCAATCAAAAGAAAAGGCTGTAATCAGAGCTCGTGAATTACTTGATATCGTAGGCTTGGATGAACGTGCGTTCAACCGTTACCCTCACGAATTTTCAGGAGGGCAGCGGCAAAGAATTGGAATAGCCAGAGCCTTGGCATTAGACCCAGAAATCTTAGTGGCTGACGAACCAGTGTCTGCTCTAGATGTATCGATTCAAGCACAAATATTAGAACTTTTAGATCAAATTCGTGAAAGCATGAATTTGTCGATGGTATTCATCACGCATGACTTAAGAGTTGCAGCTCAAGTTTGTGATCGTTTGGCAGTTATGCGTTACGGGGAGATTGTGGAAACTGGGGCTACTGGTAAAATCTTTGAAAATCCACAACACAGCTACACAAAAGATCTTCTGGCTGCAGTACCTGGACAAAAATGGGATCGCAAAGTTGCTGGATAATTGTGGATAGAAATAAGTCATTGCTTTATATTGAACTGGCTTTTTTGAGATAATCAGCAGGAGAAACATTATGAGCGACTTAGCCGGCAACCCATATGCTTCAATTGTTGAACTTTCAAAAGCCTACCGTAATAAATCCATCTCACCAAGTGAAGTTACCAAAGCACAATTGGCGCGTATCGATGCCCTCGATACAAAATTGGGTAGCTATCAAACAATCTATAGTGACAAAGCACTCGCAGCTGCTAAAGTAGCTGACGAAGCTTTTACAAAAGACTCTCCTCTGGGACCGTTTCATGGTATCCCGTTTGCTCTAAAAGACATTTATGAATTGAAAGGTCAGATTACCACATGTGGTTCTTATGAAATGCGGCAACGCATTTCAACCGAGACAGGAACAGTAGTGCGGCGACTACTGGAAGCAGGTGGAATTGCAATTGGCAAAACCAAAACTGTCGAGTGCGCTTTGGGAGGATGGGGAACAAATGAGCACATGGGAACGCCGTGGAACCCCTGGGATCTTGAATACCCAAGAGTTCCAGGAGGATCTTCCTCAGGCTCTGGCGTTGCGGTTGCGAGTGGATTAGCCGGCTGTGCAACTGGAAGCGATACAGGAGGATCCGTCCGGTTGCCTGCCGCGTATTGTGGTTTAACTGGTTTAAAAGTTAGTAAAGCATGTCTACCTACAGATGGTATAATGCCTTTATCGCAAACCTTGGATACACCAGGTCCGATGACAAGGAATATGCCAGATCTTGCGTTAATGGTTTCAGTTATGAAGGGTATAGATGGGCGTAAGATCGAAATAGATATCATGAATGGAGATGGACTTTTTAATATTCAGATGAATATTTTCAAAGGTTTGAAATTTGGCATTATTGACCAAAAAGAACGATCCCGCTGCAATGACGATATACTTAAAAGTTATGATGCGTCACTCAATTTACTAGTTGATTTAGGTGCTGAGCTTGAAGTTTTCACATCTCCTATAGCTTATGATGATATGGCCCAGTTCAATGGTGCGATAACGATGTATGAAGGTTATCGCAATCATCGACATTTATATGATGATCCCGGCAAAAGTATGGATCAAAATGTCAAAAAGCGTATGTTAGTTGGTCGAAATATAACGCCAGAAAAACACGCTGATCTATTAAGTAAACGACAGGATCATCAGTTAATTTTCAAAAATGCAATGGCTGATTTTGATGCATTAATAACGCCTACTATTATTGATCCCGCACCAAAGTTAGATGAAATTGATGAAGATTTCACACCGGGGTATTTTACACGCCCTTTCAATTACATTGATATGAGTGCTTTGGCTCTTCCAACTGCCTATTCATCAAACGACCTACCAACAAGTCTCCAAATCATTGTACCTGCTGGCCAGGAAGATTATGTGATCCAGATGGGAACAGCTCTCGAGTCCGCTCTAGCACTCAATAAACAACCAAACCTTACCCCATAATACTTGCCACCAGTTATGGGAAAACCAAAGCAGCTCTTAAATAGGCTCTCCAAGGCTATTAGATAAAATGTTTAGCAGTAAGCGAGAAACTGGATTATCGAAATTATTCCATGGCAAACTACCGCAAAAAGTTATGGAACCAACGGAAAAAACTCGGCCACCTTTCGGTGTCTCAAAGTAAATCATATCAGCCCTTTTCACTTCACTTTCCGGTCCACCTGATAAGTTTGTGAGGTGAGTTAATTGTTCTTCAGGGACAAGAATGAAGTGGTTATCTGTTGCAAAAGATTGTGCCAAAATGGTAATTTTGTGACCAGGGTCTAACTTTGGATCAACACGGTCCAGCTCAAAACCCGCTGCCCCATTACCGCTGAAGCCAAAATCCCCAATAATCTCATCTTCAATGCCGTCAAAAACCCAATCAAAATCAGGATCAAAACAAACACGCCTGTAGGGCATGCCATTAAATGTACCCTGAGCGGTAAATCCAACACCTACCAGTTGCTGCGGAGGACGCCCGTTTCGGCGCCATAATCCACCGTAAGCCCCATCAAAACCGTTATAATATTCTCCTGGTTCTGAAGCCCAAGCGCGCAATCCATCTTCTGCTCTTCGAATTTCAAGAAGGCTTGGTTCTTCACTATGACGAGCAATCCTCCAATAAAAACCATTGCCTCCTAAATAATGAAGGGCACCACCTTGATCTCGATACTGAGTTAAGGCTTCCAAAGTCTCATTAGTATGGTATTCTGGATGGCTACCAGTCAGTAGTGCTTCATAGCTTTGAATTGCTGACAAACCTTCGTTATGAAGCTCTTCATCTGTAATAATTTCATATTCTATACCCTTTGCGTGCAACCAAGAAATTAAATGGCTATCGGCCTGAAAATGACGTAAACCCGAACAGTCAGCTTGGCCAAAAGTAAGGTATCCAGGTCTAAGGTTAAATAGTGGCCGTTTATGCGAAGCATGGCAAACCCCACTACCATCGGAATGGTTGTTATATGTAGATAATCCATAATTCTGGAATTGGGCTGGATTATGCGGGTAAGCATTCCAGTCTGCAATCTTTTCCAACCAAGTATCATCATAGTCTGGGCGGGCATGATTGCCATAAATTACGTATGTGAAGGTCGAAACCAAAACACAGACTTTAGCATGGGATTTATCTTTTTCTGGGCATACAAATAAAGGCATAGCATCATAATCATCTCCGCAAGAAATACGCATAATATAAATCCCTGAGGGCATATTAGGCGGAATGACAAAGCTAAAATCTGGCTCCCAGTTGAAATCGTAAATATCATCTTCATGAAAAGCTATTGAAGCATAATGCTCAGGCTTGTGCTGCCAATTCATTTCACTAGCATCCCATAAAGCGCCAGTAACAGCTCGGGTAGGAGCATTTATTAGTTTTAAATTAGGACATCCACTGCCAGGAACTGTCATACTTGACATACTTCTGGAAAAGTCCCAGCTCGCCAAACTATTAGAGCCTACGTAAATTTCGGGTTGCTCAATTTTACCATTAAAGCAATTGATAATTGCATCCCCATTAAGCTGACCTGCAATAACAACTGATGCATTTTGAGATAAATCTAATTCCCTGTTTAACTGCTTTAAAGTCGGTTTAAATGTATCAGAGCCATCTAAACTGCCTAATGAGATGCTGATCTGACCTAATTTTGTAATTTGCGCTTCGACCCGTTGCCAACGTCTTAAAGAGACCGCGTTACTACTCATAACTGATCCTGCATCACAGACAAAAGCAACTTGTCCCTCAGTATTAAGATTTAGAGAGAATTGGCCAAATTCAATTATAGATTGAGAATTTGCACATTGGAGTGTTGGATAAATTAAAACTGAAAAGCTAATTTTATCGTCAGCAGTAATTTTTAGAGGTTGCTCAGATATAGCATAAGAGCCAGGGTGAAATGACTGCTTACGCGATAAAAAAGATTTTTTTGTAAAAAACTCATCACAGCTTTGCTCAACAACTCCAAGACCTTTGGGGTTCGGATCAGCACTTATCGAGCGAAAAAGCTCGGCAGTGAAATCTCCTTTATGTTCACTAGAGACCATAAAATTTATGCGCTCTCCTGGCCGTCCTGATAATTTATCAGAATACCCTACGAGAGGAACCGTTTTCAAAATAGATCTCCAACTTCAAATTAACTTTTGTTTTAGTTTGATAGAATTATGATTAATACGCAACTCTATGAAAATTCGTCTCTAATTTTTTGAATGGTTTCAAAAGTCTTTTCAAAAGTTGGACTATTCAAAGGATTGTTCTGACTTGAAAACCATGCAATCGATAGATGTTTTGTAGGGTCTATAAATAAAAACTGACCATGAATGCCAAGCCCAAAAATTAATGGATTTGAATCCCGCATAACATACCATTTAGACCGATAATGCATCTCTCTTTGACCCATTTCATCGTAGAAATCTCCTTCAACCCAAGCTTGAGGGTCACCATTCTGAACAATATCATCTAACCATTTTTTAGGGATAACTTGTTTTCCTTGGCGCTGGCCACCATTGGCCATCATCATACCAACTCTTGCTAAATCACGGGCCACGAAACATTTGCCTCCAGCGGCGCGCGCACCACCAATACGATCAACCGTGATGTATCCTGATGCCTCTGCTCCCAATGGCTTCCAAAGTCTGTCACTAACCAAGTCGGCATATCTAATTCCAGTAGCGCGCTCAAGAACCCAAGCTAGTAGATCCGTATTCGGAGAAACATAGTGGAAACGACTGCCATGTGAACCATCTACTTCCGTTAAAATAGACATAAAAGATCTTAAATCTCCTGCCTCGCGATCTTTTGGAACAGGGTTCCAATTCGCTGCGTACCGGTAATCTATGATAGGGCCACTTGAAGCAAGGTAATCTTCGTCGAACAAAACACCTACGCGCATATCTAATAAATTGCGCACAGTAGCACCAGAATAAGCGCTTTTAGCCAATTCCGGTATATATGTGGTTATTAAATCTTCCTCTTTTATTTCATTTCTCTCTATTAATGTGCCGGCAACTAAACCTAACATGGACTTTGACACTGACATTAAAATATGTGGATCTCTCGCGGTCATACCATTGCGATAAGTTTCATAAGATATTTCATCATTATGCAGAATGACAAGTGCATCGGTATCAGTCTGAATTAAAGCTTCATCAAGATGAATTTTATCTGGATTAAAGTTACCACTCTTAAGCGACCAAACATCTGCAGGATTATTTTGAATTTCAGCTGATGGAACAATTTCTCTGACATGATGAAAAGCCCAATGACAGTAAGGAGCCGTCCGCCAATTGGCGAGTGTCACTTGGTTCGGTTGAGAGGATGGAAAGCCTTGCATTACTTCAGACATAACAATACCTTTTACTGGGACTAATTGGTGGTGGCACTTTAATTTTGCGTGGTCAATACTTGGAAAACGAAAGGTTCCTCTAAAACCCTTTGAAAATTTTCACCAACTAAACTATTCGTATCTGCTGGGAAATCATCAAACGCTAATTCTGCCTAGAATTCGTTTTAAACAAATGCAGAAACACGATAAATTGTAGCACCATAGCTAATTATACCGTTTTCCAGTCTCTTATTTCCATCATTAATAAATGCTTGCCTAATCTCTGATAATATTTCATCAGAGGGGTCAGCCTCTTTAATTGCTCTGAACCCCATGCCAATCTCCATTAGTAGTGCTGCATTTTGCTCAACACTATCTCTTGTGTTTATAGAAGTTTCCACAACATCTATATTCACAGATGAAAACTCAGCTTCCTGTAGAATAGAAGAGAGGTAAGTACGATCGCTAAATGCAAGAGGACCAGGTTCCCTACCTGGCTCAGCAAAGGATACTCCGGTGATATCAACGACAGTTTTTAGCGGAGAAATAAAAAACTCATTAGCTGCCATAGGAGCCCAGCAAACAAATCGCATCTCTCGTCCTGGTTGGATTGCAGACTTTATATTTTGAAAGGCTTTTAAAGGGTTTTCGAAAAACATTACTCCAAATCTGGATATCACCACGTCAAACACCTCACGATCAAAATCGTAGGACTGTGCATCAGCTTGCAAAAAATGCAACCCATTGCTTTCAGAATGAGATCTAGCAACCCCCAGTAATTTTCCAGAGATATCAAGCCCCGTAACATGTCCTTCTTTGCCAAGCGTTTCATGCAATCGCCGTGTTGTTGAACCTGCACCACAACCAATATCTAGCCCATTTTTACACTCCAAAACTTCTAAGTCTTCGAACAATATATCTGAAATTATTTGCAGACGTTCATTCATGGCTGCATCATGAATTACCCAAGATTGGCCAGGTTGCTCGTTCCAATACTGCCCCTGTTTATCATTTTCTCCATATAAACCCATTTTGCCAAAATCTCCCTTTTCAAATATTCCAAAGTTCTCTTAAGCTTATCTAATTCTTGTCACAATTTTAAGCAGTGTCCAGAAAGTAAAATGTAATTGAGAATTAGCTGTTGCTTGTTGTTATTGTGCTGTAGATAGATAATCTAATTTTTTTGGAGTTTTGCATTGTTGGTAGTCCCTAAAAAAAATTCCAAAGGCATATTTCTTATGATCATCTCAATGGCATCATTTGCTGTTGGAGATACCTTTGTCAAAATTTCTGGAGCCTTCCTGTCGCCAGCTCAAATCATGTTCTTTCTTATAGCTGGTGGCTTGATAATTTTTGCAATGATCGCAAAATTTAAAGGTGAAAATCTTTTGGACGGCCGAGCCTTTTCGCCAGTCTTACTAATCAGATATTTGGCAGAAATGATCGGCCTAGTTGCGATGATCATGGGTCTAACAAAAATACCATTATCCGTAGTTGGCACTGTCACACAAGCATCACCCATTTTAGTGGCTGCAGGAGCTGTCTTTTTTTTCAAAGAAATTGTTAGTTGGCGTCGATGGAGTTCAATCGTTATTGGGTTTATTGGAGTTGTACTAGTTATTCAGCCAGGCAGTCAAAATTTGGATTATGCAGTCATTTGGGCGGTCGTAGCGCTTGTTGCTTTTTCTATAAGAGATTTAGTGACAAGACTAACCCCACCAGATATTCCATCTGCAAGTATAGCTACTTTTACAATGATTGCAGCGTTTCCATTTACTACAGCTTGGGTATTTTTTAGTGATGAAAAAATTTTTCCCCCTGGAATTGACTGGGCGGTAGTTTCAAGCATGATAATTTTAGGATCATTTGGTTATCTTTTGCTCATAACATCTTTGCGCTTAGGAGAACTTTCGGCGATTATGCCCTTCAGATATTCACGTATCATATTTCTGCTTATTTTAGGCGTTTTGGTTTTTGGAGAACGACCAACAGCTTCCATGTTATTAGGTGCCTCGTTAATCCTAATATCTGGCGTGTACATAATGTGGCGCGAAAAAGTAGTCAAAAGTGGTTTAGCTAAAACGCATACTTAAAGGATAGAAGTAAAAATGAATCGGATCGATGGAAAGGTTGCCGTTATAACCGGTGGGACACAAGGCTTAGGGGCAGCAATTGCAAATCTATTTGCTGAGGCAGGAGCCCTTGGTATAGTGATCGTTGGACGCGATCAGAAAAAGGGAGAAACTGTCGCCTCTGAGATTTCGAAAGCTTACGGAATCCAGGCTAAAATGATAACTGCGGATCTTGAAAAAA
Source organism: Marinovum sp. (assembly GCA_002691045.1). Classification (GTDB taxonomy): domain Bacteria; phylum Pseudomonadota; class Alphaproteobacteria; order Rhodobacterales; family Rhodobacteraceae; genus Salinivivens. Next base: position 426 of record NZGN01000043.1, on the reverse strand, counting down.
TAGAAGATGTTCAGTGCATTATAGGAGAGACAGATAATATTTTTGGGCGTGTCGACATACTGGTTAACTCAGCCGGTCTTACAGACCGTGGAAATATACTCGATACAAATCCTGACTTATTTAACAGGATGATAGCTGTTAATACACGAGCTCCCTTTTTTCTTATCCAAGATGCTGCAAAAATAATGATCCGTGAAAACATCGAAGGTCGAATTGTCAATATCGGCTCTATGTCCGAACAAGCCGGGCAGCCTTTTCTTTGCCCTTATTCAACTTCAAAAGGTGCACTTGCTACCCTTACTAGGAATGTAGGGTTTGCACTCATGCGAAATCGAATACATGTTAACCAATTATCGATTGGTTGGATGAATTCTGATCATGAACGCAAACTTATTGAGTCCGAGACTGGAGATCCAAACTTTATCG